>NZ_CACSJY010000025.1:0-87857 GCF_902706155.1 Pseudomonas sp. 18058 | reverse complement strand
ACGAAGCATTCTTTATCGGCGCTTTGGTGGAAGGGGTGGGGCCGATGTCTCCCACAGTCTGTACTGGGCTAACAGTCAGAAGCTGGCTTTTGGTCCCACCCACCCCTTCGAGTCCTACCATACAAGCTGGCTTGCCAGCGATGGCGGCCCGCCAGCCGACCATTTTCTTCAGTTGGCGGCAATCTCATGTAGGAGCTGCCGCAGGCTGCGATCTTTTGATCTTGCCTCTGACGTCGAACATCAAAAGATCGCAGCCTGCGGCAGCTCCTACATCGGCAGTGGGTGTTTAAAAGCGTTTCGAAATGGGTGAACCTTCCCACAAGGTTTTCAGGTTGTCCGTCGGACGCGCGCTCTCTAGTCTTGGCTTGTCGCCGAAAACTCGGCGATCGGGTGTGAGAACCCGGGCTAAGTATTATTCCACCTGCAGTATCGTCATAATTGCCGCCAGTTCATTGCTGCCTGCATTTCTATGGCGGCTGTGTGCGGGCGAACTTCGGTTCGGCCGGAAGTGGTGGTTCTTACCCGGTTTCTCACCCTGCACATAGCTGCCACCCAATACGTCGCGTGAGAAACGGCAATTGGTTGGCTCCGATCAGTGAGAACCGATTCCATGACTAAGCCCGTACCCGATCCCCCGCTCGAAACAACAACCCCCCTCGAAGACGCCATCCGCGCCGACGACCAGATCAAAAACCGCGAAGCCATCAAACGCGCCCTCGATTTTTACCTCAGCCCCGACCCGATAAAACCGCGCCTGCCGAGCACGATGTTCCTCGTCCACCCTAACATCGACACTGAAAGCCTGCTCGCCCACGCCTGCGAATCCCTGGCATCGGCCAACGTGATGGCCGGCGATTTCGCCGATCAGCTCAGCCGTCCGCAACGCAGCACGGCGTTGGCTATCCAGCAGATCGTCATGCTTGCCGAATTGGCGGTAAACCGGGCACTGGATCGGGTTGATCCGCAAATGTAACTCGTCCTGATACCGCGTCATCGTTCTTCGCGAGCAAGCTCGCTCCCACCTTGAAAGGCGTCCGACCTGTGGGAGCGAGCCTGCTCGCGAAGACGTCGGATCGGGCAACACATCTCTACCGGTCAGCGTTGTTAAGCAGTCCCAAAAAGCGATCGATCAGTCCCAAAAAGGGACTGACTGCTCTGCAAGCCGTTCGGCGCGCACTGCAAATCTTCAGGTGCCGAGCCATGGCGCACAGGTATACTGCGCGCCTTCGCGGCTCACTGTTCGGGCCCGACTTTTTGCTTTCCGGAGCTTTCATGACTTCCCCGACCCAACCGCCGGTTGACGACGCTATCAGCGATGTCCCGGCCGATCTGACTGACGTCAGCGAAACCAAGCCTGCGATCCCGGCGTTCAAGTTCCCGTTCAAGCCCGGCGAATTGGCGGCTGGCAAGGACTCGAATCAGCCGTGGTACAAGAACGGCGCCAAGAACGGCCACACCAAAACCCCGGGCATGGCCCCGCCGGGTACGCGTCGGTCGATGGGTAAGCGCTGAGTCAGATTTGCTTGATCGGGCGGGCCTCTTCGCGAGCAAGCTCGGCTCCTACAGGTTTTGTGTCGTACACAAATTGTATGAACACCCTACAACCCCGTAGGAGCAAGGCTTGCCCGCGAAGAGGCCATTAGCCTCAGCACAACTCTCGAATCAAGCCGCCCGCAACGAAATAAACGCATACGTCTGCGCCGGCTCCGTCACCACTTGAGCCCCGGCCGCCAGCACTTGCCCGGCAATGTCCTCCCCGGACACATGAAACAGCCATTCACTCTGCGCTGTGTTCAGCGGTTGCTCGATCACTTGATCAATCACCGACGCGAACGCGCTCATGTTCGGCAGATACGCGGTAAAGCCGTCGCCCTTCAACGCCGTGGTACGAATCCCCAACGTCGCGCAAATGGCATCCTTGAGCCGAATTTCATCACGATCCGCCTGGCGTGAGCGCTGAATCAATTCGACCAGTTCCTGATCCACCAACTCACCGCCCACAATCAACGCCGGCCCTTGTTCCCAGGACTCTGGCGGGCAATCTTTGGCGGCGGGATTGAGCGGGATATGCGGGTTGATTTCCGCGGGATAAATGCGGCACACCAACGGTCGGCGTTCGTAGATGCGGCAGAGCTTGTCTTCGTCAAGATTCCGGCAAGGCCCGACGTTGTACGCGGCGAAGGTGATTGCCACGTGCGCAGCGGTCGCGCCGCTGCGTACCACCGCTGAACGACGTTCGGCGTGCTCGCGTTGCTGTGCTGGCAAGCCGAGTCCGTTGCCGAGAAAGGCCTCGACCAACACGATCACTTGACCACCGTCCTCCGCCCACATGCGGGCTTCGGCCAGGGTCAGGGGCACATGATGGTCGGTGCAGCATTTGCCGCAGCCTACGCAGGAAAACGTTGATTTCATTGAACGGCCAGTCGCGATTCAGGGCATTAAACGGTGACGGAAAACCACCGCGCTGACCTGAATCGAAGCAAGTTGTGCGCCACTCACTGGGTTTTGGCGGTCGGGCGGATCGAGTCCCACTCGGTGACGAACGCGGTTTTCGACTGTTTGTTGTAGAGGCACAGCTCGGTGCCTTGCTGGCCTTTCATGTGTTTTTGCGGGTAGGTGCCTTGCAGCAGCACGGCGGTGTAGCCGACGCGGTCATCGAATTGCGCGGGGCTGCCGACGGGTTTTGGGGTTTTGAGGCCGCTGGCTTTGGTGCAGCTGGCGAGGACGGTTTTATCGTAGGCGGCCCAGGCGTCGGGGCTTGAGGCTTGGGCCTGGGAGGCTAGGGCGGTGAGGCAGAGGAGGCTGAGGGTGAGGGCTTTCATGATTGGGCGTCCTTGGTGTGGGTGGCCAAGGTTGGAGTCTGCCCAGAGAGGGAAGTTGCCGGTGCCGGCCTCTTCGCGAGCAAGCCCGCTCCCACAATTTGAAATGCATTCCAAATGTGGGAGCGGGCTTGCTCGCGAAAGCGGTAATTCAGTCCGGCACAATCTCCCGGCGGACTACATACATCCCGGCACTTTCATACAAGCGCTGCGCCCGCAGGTTGTCTTCCAGCACCTTCAAATCAACAAACCCTTCACGCCGTTGCTGAAACACCTTGAACGCATTCAGCAGCAACGCCCGGCCCAATCCTCGACCCTGCGCCCGAGGATGCACCACCAGATTTTTGATGTAGGCACTCGTCCAGCACTGCGCCACACCGACAACCCCTTCGCCATCGCAGGCAATAAAGCACAAGGTCGGGTCGTATTCCGGATCGCGCTCAAAGCGTTGCTGCCATTCATCGAGCATCGGCACCCGGCCGCCGCCCTCGCGGTAACCGAGTTGCATCAGGTGATGCACCGCTGGCGCCAGTTCTGCGCGGTAAACGGAAATGTCGATGCCTGAGGGCCATTGCACATCCGGCACGACTTCAGCCAAGTCGCGCCGCATCAGAAAACAATACGTCTCGCTCAACACTCAATGCCCGTGCGCAGCGACGTGCTTGGCCGCTTCGATCAAACGCTGGGTCAGTTCCGGCGAGGAGAATTTGGTCAACACCGCATTCGCTCCGGCCAGCCGCGCTTTTTCGCTGTTCATCGCGCTGTCGAGCGAGGTGTGCAGCAGCACGTAGAGGTGGGCGAAGTCCGGGGTCTCGCGCAGGGTGCGGGTGAAGGCGTAGCCGTCCATTTCGGACATTTCGATGTCGGAGACGATCAGGTTGATCTGCTGCGCCGTGCCTTGCAGGTCGAGCAGGCAGTCGATGGCTTCCTTGGCGCTGCGCGCGGTGTGGCATTGCAGGCCGAGGTTACGCAGGGTGTGCACCGATTGTTGCAGCGCGACCTGGCTGTCGTCGACCACCAGAATCCGTGCGTTGCCGAGGACTTCGGCGTCTTCCATGGTCAGGTCGGTCGGCGCCATTTCGATCTGCGCCGGGGCGATGCTGTGGATGACTTTTTCGATGTCGAGCACTTGCACCAGCGTGCCGTCCACCGAGGTCACGCCGGTGATGTAAGCGCGCGGGCCGCCGGAGCCGAACGGTGGGGGTTTGATGTCGGTGGTCAGGCAGTGGACGATTTTGCTCACGGCCTGTACGTGCAGGCCCTGCTTGGAACGGCTGACGTCGGTGACAATCAGGCAGCCGCCGTCCGGGTCTTCGAGTGGTCGTTCGCCGATCGCGCGGCTGAGGTCGATCACCGACAGCGAATTACCGCGCAGGGTGGCGATGCCTTTGACGTGCGGATGTGATTCCGGGAGTTTGGTCAGCGGTGGGCAGGGAATGATTTCACTGACTTTCAGCAGGTTGATCGCCATCAGCTTGCCGCTGCGCAAGGTAAACAGCAGAAGCGAAAGTGAATCTGCGCGGGCTTTGGTGGAAGACATATAAACCTTCTGTGGAAAAAGGTGGTGGGCGAGGGTGGATCGCCAAGAACTATTGATGCCGGGTTATCGGCGTTAAGGGGTGGGGCTTTAGGTCAGTTGTCGGGTTGGGGTTGGATTCAGAGTCTGCGGTCAGATCAGAGCCCCTCACCCCAGCCCTCTCCCAGAGGGAGAGGGGGCCGATTGGGGGATATTGTAGAATTCCGCCGACCTGAACGTGCTCTGCTGAATCCATAATCGACTCAATGTTTCAGGTCGATGGATGATGCAAGACACCTCGGTCGGCTCCCTCTCCCTCCGGGAGAGGGCTGGGGTGAGGGTCTGCCTTTAGCTCTTCATACCCAACCGCTTAGCCATCCGCCCAAGATTCGCCCGATCCAGCCCCAATTCCCGCGCCGCACTCGCCCAGTTATCCTGATTCCGCTCCAGCGCCGCACTGATCAACCGCCGCTGATACTCCTCAGTCGCACTGCGCAAATCACCGTTAATCAACGGCGCCGTCGCAACAACATCGGCAGCCGCGCCGGCAGAGTTATCCACAACCTCACGCGGCAAATCCAGATCCGCTGCACTCAAACTCAAAATCTTCGGTCGCACCTTGCAGTTACCCAACGCCTTCAACGCACTGCGCCCAATCAAATGCTCCAGCTCGCGCACGTTGCCGGGCCAGGTATAAGCGAGCAGCGCTTCCTGCGCATCGCTGTTCAGACGCAGGCTATTAAGGCCCATGCGCGAACGGTTCTGCTCCAGAAAGAAACCGCTGAGCAACAACACATCACGCCCACGATCACGCAGCGCCGGCACACGCAGCGGGTACACACTCATACGGTGATAGAAGTCGGCACGATAGCGACCGCTGCGCACTTCTTCGGCCAGATCGCGGTTGGTCGCGGCGATCAAACGCACATCAACTTGATGCTCTTTATCCGAGCCCAAACGCTGCAACTGCCCGCTCTGCAACACCCGCAACAACTTGGCCTGCACCGTCAGCGACAGTTCACCCACTTCATCGAGAAACAGCGTGCCGCCATTGGCCAGTTCAAACTTGCCACGACGGTCGCTGGTGGCGCCGGTGAACGCGCCGCGCACGTGGCCGAACAGTTCGCTCTCCACCAAGGTGTCTGGCAGCGCGGCGCAGTTGAGGCTGATGATCGGTTTGTCGGCGCGCGGGGAGGCGGCGTGGATCGCTTGCGCCACCAACTCTTTGCCGACTCCGGTTTCGCCAGTGATCAATACAGTCAGATCGCTGCCGCCGACCAGGTTGATCTCTTCGACTAAGCGTTTGAGCGCTTTGCTCTGGCCGATCATTTCGCGGTTTTGCTGACCGCTGGCCTGACGGTACACCTCGGCGCGCTGATGCTCATCTTCCGCGCGAATTGCCAGGCGCTCGATGCGCTCGGCCGCGTTGACCGTGGCCGAGGCCAGACTGGCAAACGCTTGCAGAGCATCCAGTTCGATCGGCTCGAAACGTTCCGGATCGAGCGCGTCGAGGGTGATCAGTCCCCAGAGTTTTTCATCGACAAACAGCGGGCAGCCGAGGCAGTCGTGGACTTCCAGATGTTCGTCGAGCCCATCGACCAAACCGTCATAAGGATCGGGCAAGTCGCTGTCGGCGGCGAAACGCGTTGGCCCGGCACCGGCCAGTAAAATTTCGAAGCGCGGATGCTCGCTGACCTTAAAACGGCGGCCAAGGGTGTCGGTACTCAAACCATCGACTGCCAGCGGCACCAGCGATTCACCGTCGAGGCGCAACAACGCGGCGGCATCGCACGGCAGCAGGGCGCGCATGGCTTCGAGCAAGCGTCGATAACGCTCGCCCTCGGGCAGTTCGCGAGACAGGTCGGAGACTAATGGCAGTAGAGCGGTGAGCAGGGATTTGGCGGTCATGGTCGTGTAGTCAAAGAGACAAGATGTAGTCGCGATGACTATAAAACCGTTTGAGTCGTTATGACTACGTATTTATCAAGCCATTGATTTATAGGCATTAAAAAGTTGGCACGGAAACTGATATGACTCAGATAACTTTTTCAAGAAGCTCAGGAGTCACTCTTATGCTTAGCGTCCAGGATCGTGCCATCGTCAAATCCACCGTGCCTCTGCTGGAAAGCGGCGGGGAAGCGCTGATTACGCACTTCTATCGCATGATGCTCTCTGAATACCCGGAAGTACGCCCTCTGTTTAATCAGGCGCACCAGGCCAGCGGCGATCAACCGCGTGCTCTGGCCAACGGGGTCTTGATGTACGCCCGCCACATTGATCAACTCGATCAGTTGGGCGATCTGGTGGCGAAAATCATCAACAAGCACGTGGCCCTGCAGATTCTGCCGGAGCACTACCCGATTGTCGGTACCTGCCTGTTGCGGGCGATCTCTGAAGTGCTCGGTGACGAAATCGCCACCCCGGAAGTGATGAGCGCGTGGGGCGCGGCGTACGGTCAACTGGCCGACATTTTGATCGGTGCAGAAACAGCCATCTACGACGAGAAAGAACACGCGGTCGGCGGCTGGCGTGGGGCGCGCGACTTTATCGTCGCGGCCAAAGTTGAAGAGAGCGCGGAAATCATCTCGTTCTACTTCGAACCTGCCGACAAAGGCGCGATTCTGGCGGCCGAGCCGGGTCAGTACATCGGCATGAAGTTGATCCTCGATGGCGAAGAAATCCGCCGCAACTATTCGCTGTCGGCGTTGGCGAACAAAGGTCAGTACCGCATCAGCGTCAAACGCGAACCGGGTGGTCGTGCGTCGAATCACTTGCACGATCAACTGCACGTCGGCGCGAGCATTCAGCTGTTCCCGCCATCGGGCGAGTTCACCCTGACGGCCAGCGATAAACCGCTGGTGCTGATCAGTGGCGGTGTGGGTATTACGCCAACATTGGCGATGCTCGAAGCGGCGCTGGAAACCGAGCGTCCGGTGCACTTTATCCACTGCGCGCGCAATGGCGGCGTGCATGCGTTCCGCGATTGGGTCGATGGCTTGGCGGCGCGTCATCCGCAGCTCAAGCGTTTCTACTGCTACGCCGAAGACGATGGCGTGAGCCCGGCGGCGGACAAGGTCGGAATGCTGAACCAAGAATTGCTCGGCGAATGGCTACCGGAGCAGCGCGATGTCGACGCTTACTTCCTGGGGCCGAAAGGCTTCATGGGGGCGATCAAACGTCACCTGAAAGCGCTGGGTGTGCCGGAGAACCAGAGCCGTTACGAGTTCTTCGGGCCGGCTTCGGCTCTGGAATGATCTGAGACCGAGTTGCCCCCTTCGCGAGCAAGCCCGCTCCCACACTTGGAATGCATTTCAAACTGTGGGAGCGGGCTTGCTCGCGAAGGCCGTTATGCGGACTGTATTTGTGAAACATGATCCAAGGTTAATGAATCCTTAACCGCTTTATCGTTTATTCCCCCGGTGTAGACTTGCGACAACTTTCAGCCGCACGCCGGCTGAACCATGGACATACAAGGGAAACGCGATGAGCGAGGAAACAATGCGGTTGGGACGTGAGCGGCGCTTTCTGGTGCTGTTGGGCATCATCTGCCTGGCGCTGATCGGTGGGGCGTTGTACATGCAGATCGTGCTCGGTGAAGCGCCATGCCCGCTGTGCATCTTGCAGCGTTATGCGTTGCTGCTGATTGCGATCTTCGCGTTCATCGGGGCGGCCATGCGCACGCGTCGCAGCATCACCGTGTTCGAAGTGCTGGTGGTGATTTGCGCACTGGCTGGCGCGGCTGTCGCCGGGCACCACGTGTACACGCAGTTCTATCCGGCAGTGAGCTGTGGCATCGATGTGCTGCAGCCGATTGTCGATGATCTGCCGCTGGCGAAGATCTTCCCGCTGGGCTTTCAGGTCGACGGTTTCTGCTCGACGCCGTACCCGCCGATCCTCGGCCTGTCGCTGGCGCAATGGGCGCTGGTGGCGTTCGTGCTGGTGGTGATTCTGGTGCCGCTGCTGACCTCGCGTAACCGCAAGGCACTGCGCTGAGTCAACTATTCGGCAAGCAAGCCGATACAGAAAACGCCTCGATTTGCGGATCAGTAAATCGGGGCGTTTTGCATTTCAGAGACTTTGTGAAAACACCGTGACGAACGGCAACGGAGGGTGCGACAGGTGTGCGACATGTTGTCACACGCGGTGTGTCGCAGGGCTTCGCGAGGGGCCGGATTGGCCTCCTGTTACACAAAAACATTGGTCTGTTTCGGCAATTTTCTGCTTTTAAGCACAAACGCTCGAACAGGCAGTTTTAACACGCTCTGGCAAATGGCCAGAGCCCTTGTGTTATCGGGCTTTACGCTGATATCGACGTGGGAAAAAGCCATCAGAGCTGTCTGAACTGAGGCGGGTAGACCTACAATTTTTGGTGTTTTTGTTGAGAATCGATTTCGATAACATGTGGAACTTTTGCAAAAATGGCGATGGATTGTTGCTCGAACGGATAAAAATTATTTCGGGATAAGACATGGTGTATAGGGCGCTACCTATCTACAATCGCCCGCACTGAATTCCCGGCACTGTTCAGCCTTTATTAAGGAGGCGAGCAGGAAGTCGGGTGTCGAGTGAGTCGTTAGGCTTCCAAGACACCCAGGTGTCGGTGCCTTCCAACTTTCCGCACCAAATGGAATTGGTCTGTAACTAGGCCTTTGACCACGAATTCGAATAAGAACTCACCGCTGTCCCAGGATTTGTCGAGCGTCTGACGCGAGACGGGCGGCCCTTATTCAATCCAAAGAAAATGCCAACCCTTGGCAGGGTGAAGTGTTGGCGATCAAAACCCAACTGCATTGCGCAAGCTGCTTTAGAGGTCGTGAGATGAGTAAAAACAGGTACCCCAGATTACTAGGCCTAGTGCCGCTGCTCGGCACGTTGTTGCTGGGAGGCTGCAACATGACCTTGCTCAATCCAACGGGCCAGGTCGGCCTGGAACAGCGCAACCTGATCATCACCGCGACCCTGCTAATGCTGTTGGTCGTTGTGCCGGTTATCGTCATGACCTTCCTGTTCGCCTGGAAATACCGCGCGTCGAACAAGAATGCCGTCTACACCCCGAAATGGTCGCACTCGACCAAAATCGAAGTGGCGGTGTGGACCATCCCGGTTCTGATCATCATTGCCCTGGGTTACATCACTTACATCTCGACTCACGAGCTGGATCCGTATCGTCCGATCGAATCCGACGTCAAGCCTGTGACCATCGAAGTGGTCGCGCTGGACTGGAAGTGGCTGTTCATCTACCCGGAACAAGGCATCGCCACGGTCAACAAGATCGTGTTCCCGGCGCACACGCCAATCAACTTCAAGATCACCTCTGACGCTGTGATGAACTCGTTCTTCATCCCGGGTCTGGGCGGCCAGATCTACGCGATGGCGGGCATGCAGACCAAGCTGCACCTGATCGCGGACCGTAACGCTGAAATGGACGGTATCTCCGCCAACTACAGCGGCGCGGGTTTCACCGGCATGAAGTTCAAAGCTATTTCCACCACTCAGGAAGATTTCGACGCCTGGGTAAGTGAAGTCAAGAAGTCACCTAAACAGCTTGATCAAGCTGAATACGCAGCCCTTGCCAAGCCAAGCCAGAACAACCCAGTCGAGCTCTACTCCTCGGTCACGCCGAACCAGTTCCAGATCATCGTCGACAAGTACGAAGGTATGAAGCCGGGCAAGCCGCTGAAGCACGAGAAGAAAGAGAAAGAAGTGGCGGCCACGGAAATTGACTCGAGTTCGCATTCAGCTGCCGGGGCAGAGGAGTAAACGATGTTTGGTAAATTAAGTTGGGAAGCAGTCCCATTCCACGAGCCGATCGTGATGGTGACCATCGCCATGATCGCCCTCGGTGGTCTGGCGCTGTTCGCTGCAATCACCTACTTCAAGAAGTGGACGTACTTGTGGACCGAGTGGCTGACTTCGGTTGACCACAAGAAAATCGGCGTGATGTACATCATCGTCGCCATGGTCATGCTGCTGCGCGGTTTTGCCGACGCCATCATGATGCGTACCCAGTTGGCCATGGCCACCGAGGGTTCGCCTGGCTACCTGCCACCTGAACACTATGACCAGATCTTCACCGCTCACGGTGTGATCATGATCATCTTCATGGCGATGCCATTCTTCACCGGCCTGATGAACCTTGCAGTGCCGCTGCAGATCGGCGCGCGTGACGTTGCGTTCCCGTTCCTGAACTCCCTGAGCTTCTGGCTGTTGGTGTCCGGCGTTGTGCTGATCAACCTGTCGCTGGGCGTTGGCGAATTCGCCAAGACCGGTTGGGTTGCTTATCCACCGCTGTCGGGTCTGCAGTACAGCCCTGGCGTGGGCATGGACTACTACATCTGGGCGCTACAGTTATCCGGGTTAGGTACGACGTTAACCGGGGTTAACTTCCTCGCGACCGTACTGAAAATGCGTACCCCTGGCATGAAACTGATGGACATGCCGATCTTCACCTGGACCTGCACCTGGGCAAACGTTCTGATCGTGGCTTCGTTCCCGATCCTGACCGCTACCCTGGCACTGCTGACCCTTGACCGTTACATGGATTTCCACATTTTCACCAATGAACTTGGTGGCAATCCAATGATGTACGTCAACCTGTTCTGGGCGTGGGGCCACCCTGAGGTTTACATCCTGATCCTGCCGGCATTCGGCATTTTCTCGGAAGTGATCTCGGCCTTCACCGGCAAGAAACTGTTCGGCCACCACTCGATGATCTACGCCTCGGGCGCGATCTCGGTACTGGGCTTCATGGTTTGGCTGCACCACTTCTTCACCATGGGTTCGGGTGCCAGCGTCAACGCCTTCTTCGGTCTGGCGACGATGCTGATTTCCATCCCGACGGGTGTGAAGCTATTTAACTGGCTGTTCACCATCTACCAGGGCCGTCTGCGTTTCACCAGCCAGGTGCTGTGGACCCTGGGCTTCATGGTGACCTTCGCCATCGGCGGCATGACCGGCGTACTGCTGGCCATCCCGGGTGCTGACTTCGTTCTGCACAACAGCCTGTTCGTGATCGCGCACTTCCATAACGTGATCATCGGCGGTGCGGTATTCGGTTACATCGCAGGTTTCGCGTTCTACTTCCCGAAAGCGTTCGGCTTCAAGCTGCACGAAGGCTGGGGTAAAGCAGCGTTCTGGTTCTGGATCTCCGGCTTCTTCGTCGCGTTCATGCCGCTCTATGCACTGGGCTTCATGGGCATGACCCGTCGTCTGAACGCCACCACCAACCCTGAGTGGGTACCGTACCTGTACGTTGCCATGTTCGGTGCGGTGATGATCGCTGTCGGTATCGCCTGCCAACTGATTCAGCTGTACGTCAGTGTGCGTGACCGCAACAAGCCAGAGAACATTTGCGATCACGGTGACCCGTGGAATGCACACACTCTGGAATGGTCGACCTCGTCGCCTCCGCCGTTCTACAACTTCGCTGTGCTGCCAAAAGCTGACTGCATCGACCCGTTCACCGAAGCCAAGGAAGACGGTACTGCGTACCAGCGTCCGGCCAAGTACGAGCCGATTCACATGCCGAACAACACCGCCACTGGCGTGGTGATGGGCGCACTGTTGACCGTCTTCGGTTTTGCCATGATCTGGCACATCTGGTGGCTGGCCATCGCGAGCCTGGTAGGCACTGTTGTCTACTTCGTGATCCACGCTGCACGTGACGACCAGGGCTATATGGTTCCGGTTGAAACGATCGAACGTATCGAAGCCGAGCAGCACAAGCGTCTGGTCGCGGCAGGGAAAATCCCGGCCAATGCCACCCGTGTTGAAACCTCGTTGGAACAGGCTTAAACCATGTCGAATTTAGTGACCAATGCTGGACACGCCCATGGTGAACATGGGCACGATGACCATCACCACGATTCGGGCGAGATGACCGTATACGGTTTCTGGCTCTACCTGATGACCGACTGCATTTTGTTTGCGTCGATCTTCGCGGTATACGCGGTACTGGTAAACAACGTCGCCGGTGGCCCGTCGGGCCACGACATCTTTGAACTGCCATACGTGCTGGGCGAAACCGCTCTGCTGTTGTTCAGTTCGATCACCTACGGCTTCGCCATGCTGGCGTTGTACAAAGGTAAGAAGCAGCAGGTTCTGGGTTGGTTGTTCATGACCTTCCTGCTGGGCGCAGGCTTCATCGCCATGGAGATCAACGAGTTCCACCTGCTGATCTCCGAGGGCTTCGGCCCTAGCCGTTCGGGCTTCCTGTCCGCGTTCTTCACCCTGGTCGGTACCCACGGTCTGCACGTATCCGCGGGTCTGATCTGGATGGGCATCATGATGTACCAGGTCAACAAGCACGGCCTGACGGCGACCAACAAGACCCGTCTGAGCTGCCTGAGCCTGTTCTGGCACTTCCTGGACGTGGTGTGGATCTGCGTATTCACCGTTGTTTACCTGATGGGGACCCTGTAATGGCTAACGCACACTCCCATGACAGCCACGACGACGCCGGCCACGGCAGCGTCAAGTCCTACGCGATCGGCTTCATCCTGTCGGTGATCCTGACTGCGATCCCGTTTGCTCTGGTGATGTACCCGTCGTTGCCGAAGTCGATCACGCTGATGATCGTTCTGGCCTTCGCCGTGATCCAGGTGGTTGTCCACCTGGTGTACTTCCTGCACCTGGATCGCTCGGCTGCGCAACGCAACAATGTGATCGCCTTCGTGTTCGCCGCGATTGTGATCGTGCTGCTGGTTGGTCTGTCGTTGTGGATCATGTTCAGCATCCACACGTACATGATGGCGAAGTGAGGTAAACCCGATGTCGCTTAAGCACTTTATCCAAATCACCAAACCGGGGATCATTTTCGGTAACGTGCTTTCTGTGGCAGGCGGGTTCTTCCTGGCCTCGAAAGGGCATGTCGATCTGGCGGTGTTTCTGGCAGCCATGATCGGCACGTCCCTGGTCGTCGCCTCCGGTTGCGTGTTCAACAATTGCATCGACCGCGACATCGACCTGAAGATGGAACGCACCAAAAACCGCGTGCTGGTGCAGGGCTTGATCTCCCTGAAACTGGCACTGGTTTACGCGACCATCCTTGGTGTTCTCGGCGTTGCCTTGTTGTACAAGGTGGCCAACCCGTTGGCTGCCCTGTTCGCCGTAATCGGCTTTGTTATCTACGTCGGCTTCTACAGCCTGTACCTCAAGCGCAAGTCGGTTCACGGCACGCTGGTGGGCAGTCTGTCGGGCGCCATGCCGCCAGTGATCGGTTACGTTGCCGTAACCAACAGCTTCGACATGGCCGCGCTGACGCTGCTGGTGATGTTCAGCCTGTGGCAGATGCCGCATTCCTACGCCATCGCGATCTTCCGCTTCAACGATTACCTGGCCGCATCGATTCCGGTGCTGCCAGTGAAGCGCGGCATTCAAGTGGCCAAGAAGCACATCCTGCTCTACATCCTGGCGTTCCTCGTAGCGACCTTGATGCTGACCTTCAGCGGCTACGCCGGCATGAGCTACCTCGCTGTCGCCGCAGCCATGGGCATGTACTGGTTGTACATGGCCTGGACTGGCTACAAAGCGGTGGATGACACGGTCTGGGCACGCAAGCTGTTCGTGTTCTCGATCTTCACCATCACCGCGTTGAGCGTCATGATGTCCCTGGACTTCAAGGTGCCTGCAGAGCTGCTGCTGACGTATGCGCCGTAAGGTTTAAAGGCTGTATGAAAAACCCCGCACGTTGAGAGATGTGCGGGGTTTTTTATTGGGTGAGTTAAGGGACTCGCCTCATGAACTCATCAAACAGTGGAACAGTAAACGCGATGAGTGCGTATTCAGGGCTGTAGATCATGCCTTTTTTGATCAGGCTGTCGCGTACTGGCCCTAGACTTGTAGCGTTTCTCCCCAGCTTCTTGGCGACGTCGGCAGAGCGTTGCGGCCCCTCTCCCAGCTCAGCCAAACAACGCATGTAATCCCTTTCGGCAGGCGTCGTGCGATCAAAACGCACCCTGAAGAATGACTCGTCGAGCTTGCGAATGCTTTCCTCTGTGGCTGCCTGTGCATCCTCTTCAGTAATGATCTGATCTTTTGCAATGTTCCAAGCGGTATAACCCCATTCCTGAAGAAAGTAGGGATAGCCATGGGTTTTCTGAAAAATCTCGCGTAATGCGCCGTCAGATATTCTGGCGCCTTCATCTTCAACGGGATCACGTAAAGCTTTCCAGGCGTCCACTTCCAATAGCGCCCCCAATCGGGGGAACTCGAAAAGTCTCTCGGCATAGCTTTTGGCGTCACCTGCCTGCCCGGCGAGCTGCGGCAGCCCCGCACCAAACAAGATTAAAGGTAACGCGGCCTGGTTGATTGCGTGTATTCCGCGGATCAAAGCGCCGAGTTCATCTTTGGAGAGATACTGCAATTCGTCGATCAATATGACGATCGGTTGACCTGCATCGCGGGCTGCTTCTGCAGTGGCTATCAGGATATCTCGCAAATCATCTTCAAGATTTCCGCTATCGGCATAACCCGCTTCAGAGTCGCCACCCAGCGTAACCTCCGCTCCTCCGGCTGCAATGGTGATGTTGCCAATGAAGCTGCGGAGGATCCGAATTCCTCTCTTTACGGTCTCAACCGTGTTTTGTACGCGATCAAGACGTAACAGCAATCGGCGTAAAACTGGAATCAGCAGTTGTTTTAGCTCTGCACCATCGTGGGCTTCCTGCATCTCGGCGAGATAGCCTTGAGACACTGCTCTGTCTTTAATTTGATTCAGAAGCACTGTTTTCCCGACGCCACGCAGTCCCAATACCATTAGAGACTTAGCATGCTTGCCGCGTTTGATTCGTGCGAGTGCGGTGTCAGCCGTTTCCAGTACCTCGGATCGCCCCGCGAGCTCTGGGGGTGAAACGCCGGCTCCGGGATTGAAGGGATTTGTATTCTTGTCCACGGCGTAATCTCATACGAACTTATAGATAGTTATAGTGAGATATGGCTATAACTATAAATAAGTTGCTAGATGGTTGCTCCCCAGGCGATGCCGGGAGCAAATTTTGATGTTAGTAACGACCTTGACCGGGGTCGCCGAGAGAGGCAATCGTAGCGATGTGCTGGCCGAGAGTTGATCGCGCAGGTTCGAACTGACAAAGCCTTTAAAATCAGTCACTGGAGAGGCGGTTGCGCAGTGATCCCGAAATCTCTAGATTTGGATCCAAATATTTCGATGGGTTTGTCGGTGTTTTCAGTACGGCGTTCATCTGTCGTAACTCGTGGTTAAATCATAAAAAGGCTGGGCGACATGACTGAGAGGATGACCTGCGACGAACGCTTTATTGCCCTGGCACAAGAGCTGAATTACGACATCTATGGCGAGAACACGGCTGGCGGTAATTACGCGCCGCTGATTCGTCATCATGATGAGTTGTACATCAGCGGGATGGTGCCGCGCACTCACGGCAAGATTCAGTATCCCGGTCGCGTCGGGCTGGAGTTGACGCTCAAGGATGCGCAGGCGGCGGCGAGCATCAGTGCGATGCGCTGTCTGGCGCTGATTGTTGATGCGGTGGGATCGCTGGACAAGATCAAGGCGTTGTTGCGGGTCACGGTGTATGTGAAGTCGACGCCGGATTTCGTCGATTTGAGTGAAGTGGCCAATGGTGCTTCGGATGTGTTCAGCCATGTACTGGGTGATGCCGGGCGGCATACGCGGACGACGGTGGGGGTGTATCAGTTGCCGAAGAATGCGGCGATTGAAGTGGACATGATTGTGGCGTTGCATCCTGCGGCTTGAGTCTGATCTCGCGAATTGCCCTCACCCTAACCCTCCCGAAACGTCGGACCGCCCGTAGGGAGAGGGGACTGACCGAGGTGTCTTGAGCTATTCATCGACCTGACAGACCGTGGCGATTGTGGATTCGGCACAGCACGTTCATTTCGGCGTACTTCTACAATATCCCCCAATCGGCCCCCTCTCCCTCGGGAGAGGGCTGGGGTGAGGGGCCTCGGTGTAGGCCATCCCACTAAACCCAAGCCGAAAACCAAAAAGCCCCGCACTGAATCCCAGTGCGGGGCTTTTTCGTCAGCGCTGAAAATTACTGCGCAGCGATGCTGTACCCATCAAACGCTGTCTGCTTCTGCAGTGCAGTGATGATGTTCTTGCGGTTCACGGTCTGCTCGGCGCCGTCGTTATCAACGAAGACTTCGCTTTCCAGTTCCGCCTCTTCGCCTTCACCGACGAAGGTGAAACCGAGGAACTCCAGCGCTTCACGATCAACATTCAGACGCGAACGCGGTGTGCGCAGTGGCAGGGTCACGCTGATGCCGTCTTTGCTGATGGTGAAGATTTCGACTTCTTTCTTCTTCGCGGCTTTGCTCTTGCCGCCACTCGGGTTGCTGATCGCCTGATGGGTCTGATTCAGCACTTTGAGGGCCAGGCCGTAAACGATTTCCTGGAACGCCGGATCGTCCTTGAAGCTGGACAGGATGCGGCCAATCGAAAACTTGCTGCTCAGGTCTTCAAGGGCGGCGAGGTCGGCGGCTTCGGCGTCTTTCAGTGCCTTGAGTTCGCCCATCAGCTCGTAAGCCTTGTCGTCATCGAAGCTGTCGTGAGCGTGACGGATCGCGGCGCGCAATTCGCGGATCTGGTCGCTTTCGCGGCTCGACTGGAACGCGTCCAGCACCATCTCGCTGATGATTTTGGCTTGTGGCAGGTGTTGTGAAAGATTGATGGAGTTTTCGTATTCCGCTTTGGACGATTCGGTGACTACGGATTCAGCGGTGTTGAAATCGGACATTGAAATTTCACTACTTTTTAACTTGAGTGGAGATGAGCAAGCCCGAGGGCTTTTTCAGGTCGACTAATTTAGGGGAGCGGGGCGGCGTTGTCACGGAGCAACGGGCCGGCGGTCTCAACTATTTGGCCGGGGTGTGCAGATTCATTGAGCGTACCAACCATTGCTCGGCAGTTTGCTGATCCGTTGGCAGCGAAAAGCGAAACGTCGCGCCGCGCCCATTAACGTCCAGCAACTGAATGTCGCGTCCATGCAATTGCAAGATGCGGTGCACGATGCGCAGACCCAAGCCGCCATCCCGTCGCGCGCCACCGATATTGAACGGGCGCAGGAACAGCCCTTCGCGCAATTGAGGCGCAATGCCTGGGCCGGTGTCGCTGACCGTAACATCGACCAAAGCGCCATGGGGTTTCAGATCAAGTTCAATTTCGCCGCCCTGTGGCGTGTGCCGCAACGCGTTATCCACCAGATTGGTCAGCACCCGTTCGATCAGCCCAAGGTCGGCGCAGACCGTTGGCAGGTTTGGCACAAACTGCGCCTTGAGTTCGACCTGTCGTGCCTCAGCGGTCAGTTCGAATTTCTGAAAGATATCTTGCACCAGATCGGTCAGGGAGAAACGCTCAAGCACCGGCTGCACAAACCCGTGTTCCAGCCGCACCAGTTCCAGCAGCGATTGCGCCAGCCCGCCGACCTTGCGGCTCTGATCCAGCGCGATGCCCAGATAACGCCGACGTTCTTCCGGGGACAGCGTGGCGTCCTTCAGCGACAGGGTTTCCAGATATCCGTGCAGCGAGGCCAGTGGCGTGCGCAGGTCGTGGGAAATATTCGCCACCAGTTCGCGGCGTTCCTGATCTTGACGGGTCAATGAGCGCCACTGTTCGCCGAGACGGTTTTGCATCTGTCGGAAAGCTGCGTCGAGAACGGCAATTTCATCCGGGTCGGCGGATTTATCCACAGGCGCTGTGACCGGTTGCGGTGCGCCATCGATATCAAAACGGCTGACGGTATCGGTGAGTCGCCGCAACGGTCGGGTAATCAGATTGAATGCGGTGAGGCCGGCGATCAAACACAGCAGCGCGACCAGTCCGATCGACAGCAGAGCAGTGTTGAGCGCGGCGCTGGTCGCCCCGCGTTCGGCAAAACGGTCGTGTTCTTCGCTAAGCAACACCACGTACAGATAACCGGCGGGTTTGCCATTGACCTTCAGCGGTGCGGCGCTGAAGACTTTGCGTCCGTCCACGCTGCGCGGATCGTCGCCGAGGATCGGCAAGGGCTGGTCGTTGAGCAACTGGCGGATCGGCGCTAGATCGACCTGCTGCCGAAGTATCCGGCCTTCAGGCGCGGCGCTGCCGACAACCTTCCCTTCGCCATCGAGCAAATACACCTCGACACTCGGATTAACCAGCATCAACTGGCTGAACAGTTGGCGCACGGCACCGGGCATCAAGCCGTTGCTGTCCATCAGCACGGTGTCGTGGGCGATGTGTTGCGCCAAATCCCTCGACAACCCTTGCACCACTTCCAGTTCATGCATCTTGCTGGAGCGCACCTGCAGCCACGCCGATGTGCCGCAGCACACCAGCAGCAACACGGCGAAAACGATGGACAGGCGCTGCGTCAGGGTCAGTTTCATGGCTGCTCGGTACCGAATTTATAACCACGGCCCCACACGGTGAGGATGCGCGTCGGCTGTGCCGGGTCTTTTTCGATCTTTGCCCGCAGGCGATTGATATGGGTATTGACCGTGTGTTCGTAACCCTCGTGGCTGTAGCCCCAAACGGCGTTAAGCAGATCCATGCGCGAGAAGACTTTGCCCGGTTGCCGGGCGAAGAAGTACAGCAGATCAAACTCCCGTGGCGTGAGATCCAGGCGCTGACCGTCGAGGCTGACGTCGCGGGTGATCGGGTCGATGCTCAGCCCATCGAGAATGAGGCTGCCGGCATCCATCTTCAGGTTGCGCGCCATCGCGTCGACCCGGCGCAACAGCGCTTTGACCCGCGCCACCAGTTCCAGCATCGAAAACGGTTTGGCCAGATAGTCATCGGCTCCCAACTCCAGACCCAGAATCCGGTGAAGTTCACTGGAGCGGGCGCTGGTGATGATGATCGGTGTGTAGCGCGCCATGGCCCGGGCGCGGCGGCAGATTTCCAGACCGTCGACCCCCGGCAACATCAGATCGAGGATCAGCGCATCCCAGTGGCCTTGCTGCAGCAAGCGCATGCCTTCGTCGCCGTCGGCGCTGTGCGTCACCTCGAATTGTTCATCCCGCAAATGCAGGCAAATCAGGTCGGCAATGTGCTGGTCGTCCTCGACCACGAGAACGCGTTTGGTCTGTTCCATGAAGCTCAATCCTTCAGCGCGATTGACGCATTGTGCGGGTTTTTCCGGTGGCGAGTTATCACGAATTCGTTAACTCCCTGTGAGGATTTGGCGATCAATCCAAGCCTAGGCTGTGTTCCATGAAGAGCACTTGGAATTTTCGGAGGCAGCCATGTTTTCACGGCGACAGATTCTGTTAGCGGGCGGCGGGCTAGGGGTTGCAGCCCTGGTCGCGGGTGTATTGCCAAAATTGTCGACCAGCGCTGCAGTGGTCAGCGCAGCGCAGGCAGATGAAATGTTTGTAGTGACGCACAGCGACAGTGAATGGCATTCGATCCTGAGCGACGAGCAATACCAGATCCTGCGCGAAGAGGGCACCGAACGCGCCTACACCAGCCCGCTGAACAACGAGCATCGGGTCGGCACTTTTGCCTGCGCCGGTTGTGATCTGGCGCTGTTTTCCTCCGCGACCAAATTCGACAGCCGCACCGGTTGGCCGAGCTTCTGGGCGCCATTGGAGCGTGCGGTGGCGGTGCGCCAGGATCGATCGTTCGGCATGTCGCGCGAAGAGGTTCACTGCCGGCGTTGCGGCGGTCACTTGGGGCATGTTTTCGATGACGGCCCGAAACCCACCGGTCTGCGTTATTGCATGAATGGCCTGGCCATGACCTTCAAAACCGTGGCGGCTTAAGCCATGAAGCGCGGGCGATCTTCACCTCACACAGGACAAATCTATGTGGCTCTTGGTTCTCGCTTATCTCGGTGGTGTGCTGACGATCGTCAGCCCTTGCATCCTGCCGGTTCTGCCTTTTGTCTTCGCTCGCACCGGGCAGCCGTTTATCAAGAGTGGCTTGCCGCTGCTGGCGGGGATGGCGCTGACCTTCGCGCTCGTCGCCTCGTTGGCGGCGGTGGGCGGCGGTTGGGTGGTGCAAGTCAATCAGTACGGGCGCTGGCTCGCGTTGCTGTTCGTTGCGCTGTTCGGACTGACACTGCTGCTGCCACGTGTGGCCGAGCGCCTGACCCGGCCGCTGGTGTCGGCCGGCAGTCGTCTGTCGCAAGCCGCCGGGCAGGACAATCGCCCGCGTCCCGGCGCTTCGTTTCTGATCGGGGTCGCCACGGGGCTGCTCTGGGCGCCTTGCGCGGGGCCAATCCTCGGCTTGATTCTGACCGGTGCCGCGCTGCAAGGGGCAAGCATCGCCACCACGCTGTTGTTGCTCGCTTACGCGGCGGGTGCCGCGACCTCATTGGCCGCAGCGCTGTTGCTGGGCGGTAAGGTTTTCGCCTTCATGAAGCGTTCGATTGGTACCGGCGAGTGGATTCGTCGTGGCCTCGGCGCGTTGATGTTGGCCGGGGTGGCAGCGATCGCTTTGGGTCTTGATACTGGCATTCTTGCGCGGATATCGACCGCGTCTACCGGAGGGCTCGAGCAAGCATTGGTTGGCAAGCTTTCAGCAAAAAAACCTGAGGCGAACGGCACGATGATGGCGCAGATTCCGCCGGCAGATGAGTTGGCGAACGGCAGCATGATGGCCGCCGGCAGCGCGATGAAAATGGCTGCGAAAGCACCGGGCACATTGCCGGTCGAAGGCCAGTTGCCGCCGCTCGACGGCGCCGTGCAATGGCTCAACTCGCCGCCGCTGGATGCGCAAGCGTTGAAGGGCAAAGTCGTGCTGGTGGATTTCTGGACGTACTCCTGCATCAACTGTTTGCGCACCCTGCCTTACGTCAAAGCCTGGGCCGAAAAATATCGCGATCAGGGCCTGGTGGTGATCGGTGTACACGCGCCGGAATTCGCTTTCGAACGCGATGTAGGAAACGTCACCAAGGCCATGAAGGAATTGGGCATCAATTACCCGGTGGCCATCGATAACGACTACAAGATCTGGCGCGCTTTCAACAATCAATACTGGCCGGCGCATTACTTTGCCGACGCCCAGGGACGCATTCGTTACCACCACTTTGGTGAAGGGGACTACGCCGAATCGGAACGCGTCATTCAACAACTGTTGCGTGAAGCCGGTTCGAAATCCGTCGCCGATGGCTTGATCAATGCTGACGCCAAGGGCGTGCAACTGGCCCCGGACATGAACGAAGTGCAATCGCCGGAAACCTACTTGGGCTACCAGCGCGCAGAACATTTCGTGCCCGAAACTAGCCTGGTGCCCAACAAAGTTTCCGCCTATGTCCCACCGGCCAATCTGGCCCTTAATGACTGGGGCCTCGGCGGCCAATGGAACGTCGGCGCCGAACGCGCCACCGCCGGTGCCACGGCCAGCCGCATCGTTTACCGCTTCCACGCCCGCGACCTGCATCTGGTGCTCGGGCCGGGCGCAGATGGCAAACCGGTGCGCTTCAAAGTGTCGATTGATGGTCAGGCCCCGGGCGATGCGCATGGCGTCGATGTTTCTCCCGATGGCTCTGGCCAAGTCACCGAACAGCGCTTGTATCAATTAGTGCGGCAGTCCGGCGGCGTGAAGGATCGAACCTTCAGCATCGAATTTCTCGACCCCGGTGTTTCCGCCTACGCGTTTACCTTCGGTTGATCAGGAGTGACAGACATGAAAACCCAATTCACATGGCGTCGTATGTTGCTGGCCGTTGCGGTCGTCGGCGTGATCGGCCAGGTCTCAGCGTTCTCCTTTGGCGGCGAAGACGCTGTGGCCATCCCGCCACCCACACTTGATGAAGTCACCCAGGCCCACAGCGAAACCGCCGTGTTTGCGGGCGGTTGTTTCTGGGGCGTGCAGGGTGTTTTTCAACACGTCAAAGGCGTGCAGAAAGCCGTTTCGGGATACGCCGGTGGCGCGGCCAACACCGCTGAATACGAGCGAGTCAGCGGCGGCGATACCGGCCACGCGGAATCGGTGCAAGTCACCTTCGATCCGACGCAGGTCAGCTACGGCGACCTGTTGCAGATCTACTTCTCGGTGGCCCACAACCCGACCGAACTCAACCGGCAAGGCCCGGACAGCGGCACGCAATATCGCTCGGCGCTGTTCCCGATCAATGCCGATCAGCAGAAGGTCGCACAGGCCTACATCACGCAACTCGATGCGGCCCATGCCTTCAGCAAACCGATCGTCACCAAACTGGAAAGCTACAACGGTTTTTACCCGGCAGAGGACTATCACCAGGGCTTCCTGACCGAGCATCCGAGCTATCCGTACATCGCGATCAACGACATGCCGAAAGTGGCGAATTTGAAGCAAATGTTTGCGGAGCGTTATCAGGAAAAACCGGTGTTGGTGAAGGAGTGATCCTGAACCTATGAGGGTTGCCTGCGCGCCTCATTCAGGAGGCAATGACTGGAAAAAGGCGTTACGTGTGTCACGTTCGACGCTGGTGATAATCACGATGTCCGGGCGATAGCGTTCAACGAGATCGCCCAACGATTGTGGTTCGAGTGCCAGAAAGTGCATTTGCACAACATCGGAGAATGTAGCGGCGATCAGGGGAGACATCGCAGAGCCGAACGAATCTCTCAACCAAAGTACTTTGGTTTTATTCAAAGCTTTGGGTGATTTGATCTGAATGGGCGTCATGGAGGGTGCTACGCCGATGTTCAGTCCGGAGAGAGTCAGTGCTCCGGAATTGAAGTCATATTGCTCCACCGGCAGCTCGTACTCTTTATGGAGATTCAATATCAATTCCTTATCGGAAAGTGTGTTCTGGATCCTCAAGAAATTCGCAAGATCCCCTCCGGGGCGTTCAAAAGTGGACGCGATGATTTTTTCATTGCTCTTGGGCCAGAGCAGGGATGGCTGAGTGCTCGCCATCGATTTACGCAACTCATTGAATGCGATCCACGCCCCAAGCGCGTTCCAGTGCGTGTCGGTTCTGTAATACAAGGGTTCGAGGGCATCGTCTTTGGCTTTTCTCAGGGCCGCTGTCGGGTCGATGTAAATACCTGCTCGCCTATCGGGCATCAGATCATGAGTGGGGCGGGTTGGTGAATGCGAAGCCCAGTCAGGAAGGTATTCCGGATAAACAGAGTCTTTATCCGGACCGATCAGGATTCGGAATTCAGTGACGCCCTTCAGCTTCAGCCATTTGCCCCACGCGTCTGCTGATTCGGCTATTTTGCTGAAAGTCTTTACGTCATGCGCTGTAGCGGCGGTGCGTTTTGAGGAAATTGATTGTTCAAAATGATCGCCCAGATAGAGCCAGTCTTCTTTGCCGATAATCACGCGACCAGGATCAATAGACAGGCCCAGAGGATAAATAGCCTCGCTGATGATTTGGTGAGCGAAGTCCATGTTGTAGAGGAATTTCTGCTTCCACCATTTGACCCCTTGATGGGCCAAAGGGAGTTGCATCAGGTTGATCAACGGCACGATGAGAAGCAGTGCGGCTGTCAGTGCAAACGAGAGATAGAGTGGTCTTTTCATGGGCTGCTGTCAGAAGTTGAAATACAGGAACGTCGAACTTTTACTCTGGAGGATTGAGTACAGCGCGAGGCTAAACAGGGTGCACATGAATAGGGATTTTTTGATGGCGCCATTCGGTTGTAGCGTGAGCTCATGGGCGTTCCGCTGACTGATAATAAACAGAGCAACCCCGATCATCGTGATCGGCGCCAAATTTACAGCCAGACCTGGAGACAGTAGCTCCAGAAGTCGATCCGAAAACACGCCTCCCCACGCAAAACTTGAAGTAGGTGAGTTGCGGATTGATATTTCTTGGATTGAGTTGATGTTAACCATTCCAGCCAGAATGCCAACGGCGTCTTCTAGTGTGTGCGCCCTGAAGAACACCCATGTGGTATTCACGAATAAAAAAGTCGAGAGCCACGCCGCCCATTTGGGTAGGCTAAATCCCGCCTGTCTCCATATACGGTGAACAACGATCGCACCGCCATGTAGCGCTCCCCAAATAATGAAAAGCCAACTTGCGCCGTGCCAGAGTCCACCGAGGATAAAGGTAAGTATCAAATTTACATACAGTCGACTTGAACCGCAGCGATTGCCACCCAGAGGAATATATAAATAGTCGCGAAGGTATCGGCTGAGCGTGATATGCCAGCGTCGCCAAAACTCTTGAATGTCGAGTGATTTGTAAGGGGAGTTAAAGTTTAACGGCAGCCAGATGTTGAACAGCAATGCGGCGCCGATGGCCATGTCGCAATATCCGCTGAAATCAAAATAGAGCTGGAAGGTGTAGGAGAGGCTGGTCGACCAAGCGCTGTAGAAGTCGTGCTCAACGCCACTGGCGAAACCGGCATTCGCCCAGACCGCAAAGGTGTCAGCGATCATGACTTTCTTGAAGAGCCCGATACTGAAGACGAACAAACCCATCCAGACATTTCTTGAGCGAACTACCAGTGTCCAGCGGGACTGGAATTGTCCCATCATTTCTTTGTGATGAAGTATCGGGCCAGCGATCAAGTGGGGGAAAAAAGTCACGAAGAGTGCGTAGTTAATGAAGCTGAGTTCTTTAGCCAGTTTTCGATAGCAGTCCACAAGAAATGCAATCTGCGTGAAGGTATAGAAACTGATTCCGAGCGGCAGTGCGATTTGTTCGATGAACAGGTTGGTGGAAGTAAAGGTGTTGATGTTGTCGATAAAAAAATTTGTGTATTTGAAGTAGGCTAAAAGGATCAGATTCAGGCTGATGCCTACAACAAGTATCGTTTTCGACGGGCGCTGATGAGACGCCAGTCGATGCCCAATGAGGTAATTGACGGTTATGGAGAGTAAAAGCAGGGGTATGAAAGCAACGCTCCAATAACCATAAAATATCAGGCTCGCGACGACTAACCATGCCTTTCCCGCAGTGATGAACCGCAATCGATTCAGGGTGAAGTAAACAAAGAATACGGTCGGTAAAAATATCAGTATGAATTTTGTAGAATTGAAGATCATCAAACCGCCTCGGATGTATTTCAGTGTGGTGCGGGAGGCGGCTGATTGTAGGGAGACACGAATTAATTGATAGGGGGTAAATGTGCTTGGTGAAGTTTCCTACATTGAATTCGGAGTAAGCATTCAAAACACCCGTGTTTGGCGGAATTTCGCAGCGATGAAGTGAAACTTCTTACGAGTGTTGGCGACATTTACTCTGTTGAACGTAAGCGCTCCATGGTTATTTCCGAAACATGAAAATTCAGCCGGGAAAAGAACGCCTCCGCGCCCTCACGCCCGGCACGCAGCACCCAAGTGATGTTGGGGTTGTTGCCCATCACATGCTCGACGAGTGCTCGGCCGACACCTCCACGCTGATGTTGCTCATCGACCACCACCATCGACAGGTATCCGTTGGATAAACCGTCGGTGATGCCCCGGGCGAAACCGATGATTTGCGCATCTTTCAGTGCGACTGCCGTTCGCTGTGAGTTATGGATCAGTTGGGCAAAATGCTCAGGTGAGCCGACGCGATGTCCCCAGCCATGCTGTTGCAGAAACAGCCGCACTGATTCAATTTCGCCGGGATGCAAATCGCGCACGTTCAGTGTGTTTTCCATTTCAGATTACGTCCTTGTTCGTCGTTGTTTCGAGCGTAGTTGAAGCACGCGCGGAGTCAGGATTTCCCCCACATGCGCATGGCAAATTCAACGAACCGCCGCAGCTTCGGCAGTCGATAGCGATCCTGCGCGTACAGCAAATGCATCGGCCTGCTCGGTGCGTGGTAATCAGGGATGACCTTGACCAGTTTGCCTTCACGCAGATCCTGCTCGACCAGCGCATCCGGCAGCATGACGATGCCCATGCCGTTGCGCGCGGCCTGATGCAGACCGGCGGAGCTGTTGATCAGCATCGGCCCGCTGACGTCGACCATGATTTCCCCGTCAGGGCCGCTGAGGCGCCAGCGTTTTTCCACTGATTGCCAGTCATCGCCGGCCGGGTAGGCGAACGACAGGCAGTCGTGCTGCTGCAACTCTTCAGGCGTTTTCGGCATGCCGCGTCGCGCCACGTATTGCGGGGATGCGCACACGGTCAGGGTGTAATCGATCAAGGGCCGGGCGATCAGGTTCGACTCTTCGAAATTGCCCAGTCGAAAAGCCACGTCGAGACCGCTTTCCAGCAAGTCCGGGCGGCCATTGGTCAGCACCACATCGAGTTTTACTTGTGGGTACAGCAGCGAATACTCGCTGAGCGCTGGCGCCAGACGTTCGACACCAAAAGTCAGCGGCGCGGTGATGCGCAACATGCCACGCGGTTGATCGAGGGCTTGTTCGGCCAGGGCTTCGGAGTCGGCGACCAGTCCCAGCACTTCCAGGCAACGCTGATAATAAACGCTGCCAAACTCGGTCAGCCGTTGACGGCGGGTCGTGCGTTGCAGCAGTTGCACGCCGAGCCGTTGCTCCAGTGCGCGCAGGTGATTGCCGACCATTGTCGTCGACATATAGCACTGCAACGCGGCCGCCGTCATGCTCCCGGCTTCGACAACTTTGATGTAAACGCTCATCGACTGGAATAAATCCATTATCAAGTCCTGCTTATAAATGATCGAAGTTTTGCCGAGTTTATCCAGTTCAGGTGGCTAACCATACTCCCATCACACCGACCTGCACTGGAGTTTGAAGTCATGACCGCCGCCCTGATGAACACTTACCAACCGCTTGCCCTGAGTTTTATCAAGGGCCTGGGCACCCGACTGTGGGATCAGGCGGGGCGCGAGTATCTGGACGCGGTTGCCGGGGTGGCCGTGACCAATGTCGGTCACTCGCATCCACGGATTGTTGCGGCGATCAGCGAGCAGGCGGGCTTGCTGCTGCACACCTCCAATCTCTACAGCATCGACTGGCAGCAACAACTGGCAAAGCGGTTGACTGAGTTGTCCGGAATGCAGCGCGCGTTCTTCAACAACTCCGGCGCCGAAGCCAATGAAACCGCGCTGAAACTGGCGCGCCTTTATGGCTGGCGCAAAGGCATCGAACAGCCGTTGGTGGTGGTGATGGCCAACGCCTTTCATGGCCGCACGCTTGGTACGTTATCTGCCAGCGATGGCCCGGCGGTGCGCTTGGGTTTCAATGACCTGCCGGGGGATTTCGTCAAAGTACCGTTCGGCGATCTCGACGCGTTGGAGCACGTGCGGCAGAAGCACGGCGAGCGCATCGTTGCGATTCTGGTCGAGCCGATTCAGGGCGAGAGCGGCGTACAACTGGCACCGCCCGGTTACCTGAAAGCGCTGCGTGAAATGTGCAATCGTCAGGCGTGGTTGCTGATGCTCGATGAAATCCAGACTGGCATTGGTCGCACCGGGCGCTGGTTTGCGTTCCAGCACGAAGGCATCGTTCCGGATGTCATGACGCTGGCGAAAGGACTGGGCAATGGCGTGCCGATCGGCGCGTGTCTGGCACGGGGCAGGCCGGCGGATTTGTTCACGCCGGGCAGTCATGGCAGCACGTTCGGTGGTAATCCGCTGGCCTGCCGGGTGGGTTGCACGGTGCTGGATATCATCGAAGAGCAGGGCTTGCTGGAGAACGCGCGGCTGCAGGGTGAGCGCTTGCTGACGCGGCTGCGTGCAGAGCTGGCGGACAATCCCAATGTGCTGGCGATTCGTGGATTGGGTTTGATGATTGGTATCGAGTTGAAGCAACCGGTGCGTGATCTGACGCTGATTGCGGCGCGAGATCATGGCTTGCTGATCAACGTCACGCGTGGCAAGACGATACGGCTGCTGCCACCGCTGACGATTGATGAGCGGGAGGTGGAGATGATTGTCAGGGGGATTGGGCGGATTGTTCAGTAGTGGTATCTGCAGTGGATGACGCAAATCTCACCGTCCTCGACCCTATAGATCAAACGGTGCTCGGCAGTTATGCGTCGTGACCACAAGCCGCTCAAGTTGTGTTTGAGCGGCTCGGGTTTACCCAAACCTTCAAACGGTTGTCGATGGATTGCCTTGATCAACAGATTGATACGTTTAAGTCCGGCCTTATCGTTCTGCTGAAACCATAAATAGTCTTCCCAGCCTGTCGGCGTGAACTCGATTTTCATTCTTCGATCAATTGCCTGACTTTGGCTTTTCCGGCGCGCATTTCGCCAATCGATTTGATCAACCGCTCGGCGTTGGCTGGTGAGCGCAGCAAGTAGGCTGTCTCTTCGAGCGCGTTGTACTCGGCGAGAGACATCATTACGACAGGCTCGCCTTTTTGGCGGGTTACCAGCAGTGGCGCTCGGTCTTCATTGACGCGATCCATCGTTTCGGCCAGATGGGCGCGGGCGGTGGTGTAGTTGATGGTTTGCATGTAGTCGTCCTCGCTGGATGCAAAGAACGTACAGAAATGAGTACATGATGACAAGGCGATACCTATCAGTGGTTGTTTCACAGAAGGACTGTCTGCGAGCACATCCAGTATCACTCAAGAGCATTGGAGACGTTTCTGAGAAGGTTGTAATCCTTATCCGGCGTCCCCTACAGCGAAACCCCTTCGCGATGTCGTCCTCTAACAATCTCACTGTAGGAAAAGCGTCGGGCCTCAGTCCGGATAATCCGCCAAATCCGGCGCCAGCATCCGCGTCTTCACCTTTCCGTTCGAGTTGTGCTGAAAAATCTCTCGCGGCTGCCCCTGTTCGTTGAAAAACACCTGGCCGATTCCCGCCGAATTCCACAAGCGTTCCCCTGCCTCTGCATGTTCAGGTGTGTACGGCACGATGCGCATCAGCCGGCGTTTGGTGAACCAGTTCAGCGGTGAACGCGGGGAGTAGAGCCAGCGGTTGAGGCGGTCGAACCATTCCAGCAAGGTCGGCGGAAACTCGTTCTTGATCCCGCTGCTGGTGATCTGCCAGATCCGTGGGCCGGCCTTGCGGTGTCGGATAAGGACTTCGTAGACGAAGGAATAATGCACGTCGCCGGACAGCACCACGTAGTTACCGGGTGTACGTGAGTGTCGGAAAATGTTCAGGATCACCTGTGCCGCGCCGCGATGGGCCATCCAGTTTTCCGCGTCGACCAGCAGCGGAAAACCGCACCAACTGAAGACCTTTTGCACGGTTTCGATCAGCTTGACGCCGAAGATCGGCGCCGGTGAAACGATGATCGCCGACGGGTGATCGAGCAGCTCTTGTTGCAGTTCGCTCAAGGCCTCCCAATCGAGAAGTCCCGACGGTTGCTTGAGCGCCATCTCGCTGCGCCAGCGTCGGGTGCGGGTGTCGATGACTACCAGCGCGGGACTGCTCGGCAACACGAAATGCCAGTGCTGAAAGCGCAGCAAGTCATCGATCAGCGCGTCCTGCACCGGGCTGTCGAGGTATTGATCGTCGCCGCTGGCGCTCAAACCTTGAGTTTGCTTCAGCAGATCCTTGAAGGCGTCCGGGTTATTGCCCCAGCCTTGGCACAACATATAGGCGATCAAAGCGTTGCCGATGATGCGTTTGGAGAACGGATGACCGTAGGCCGTTTCCTCCCATTGCGCGGACAGATTCCAGTCATCGGTGATGTCGTGATCGTCGAAAATCATCAGGCTCGGCAGATGCGCGAGCGCCCGGGCGACGTTGCCCAGGCCTAGTGTGAAGGCATCGATCCGCGTTTGTTCGAGCGTGTATCGTTTGAGACGTTCGGGCGTGAGTGCTGGCGCTTGCGGATCAACCAGTGTCCACGCGGTTGGCGACCACACCAGCAAGTACATCGCCATGACTTCGGCGAACGTCACCAGATGATTGTCAGCGCTACTGCTGGTGAAAATCGGCTTACGTGCGCCGCCGAAAAATCGCTCACGCAAAGTCTCGTTGCTCTCCAGCGCCGGTAACAAATCCGCACGGTGGTAGTAACTCGCCGGGTGTTCGTAGAGCTTGGCACTGTCGCTGACCACGGCGCCTTCGAGGTGCTCGTCGAACAGGCCAAGACGTGTAATCAATGCATGAATCGCGCGCAGCATCGGCCCGGCGACGTCATCGGCGTAGACCTGATCGCCGCTCATCATCAACAGCGCCGGGCGTTGTTGCGGGTCTGTCTCGCTGGCCAGAAGCTCGTCGACGCAGAGCAAACCATCCGCCGCCGGGTGATGCGGTTTGCGGCAGGAGCCATGCAGCAACTGATCGATCCGCGAACGCACAATAAGGTTCGGACTTGTTGCGTTGCCATACAACAGATGCGGCGCCCAATCGGCGATGCCATGGGTGTCGTCAATCAGCAGGTCGTAGTCGACGAGGGTGTCGCAGGGCAGGGCGCTTTCCAGGGTGACATCGATGAGATGAACAAACGCCTGGCGGCCTACGGGAATGACGGTGCATTTCGCCGCATCGAGAGGAATCTCTCCTACACCTTGCAGGCGCAAGGTCAGAGACAGTTGGCGCGTGCCGACCAGCCACAACACCAGCCGAGTCGGTTCCAGCCGTCGCAGCAGCGGGCCGGCCAACACAGGTGGCAGCGGGGTCAGGTCATCAAGGGTTGCGGACATCCGGGGACAAAGCTCAAGGCGCACAGGTCGGCGATGATAGCGCAGCCGGCGCCTTGAACCCTTAAGTGAGGCTTAAGAGTTGGTTTTCTGTAGCTTCAGCGCCAACAACTGCCATTCACCGGACGACGCCTGTTCTTGCACCGAGCAGTCGAAACGGTAGGTGACATCGTCGCCGTTCATGTTGCGCGCGGTGACGCTGTTGCTGAAGGTGTACACCTGATTCTTGAAGCGCTGGGTGGTGATCGCCTTGCTGTCGGCAAAACGCGCCGAAGCCGGGAAGCGCAACGTGCTGGTCACCAGCGGACTGCACATGACATAGGCGAGCATCGACTTGTCGCTGTCAGCGTCATGCCCGAGTTTTTTGCTCAGGGCGGTCAGGGCTTTGCGTCCTTGTTCGTCACTTTGATCCAGTACGGTTTTTTCCGAGATCGACGTCGGCGCGCGGCTGGCGTAGTTCGGCAGCAGCGCAGAATCCGGCGGCGATGGCGTGTTGTCCGGTTCGATGGCGGCGAAGTTCGGCGCGTTTTCGAGCGGAGCAGGTGCCGCCGCTGATTCGGACTCAGGCAGTAAAGAAGTCGGCTCGACGTTCTGCGCGACGGTGTTTTCGACCGGCGCCTGTTCAGCGCTGTGCCTGGATGGCAGCAGCGACAGCGTGATCGACAGCACCACCAACCCGACAATGAAACCGCCCGCTGCGCCGACGATATTGCCGTAGAACAGATTCCAGCTGCCGCGGTTCTTCACTACCCAGCGCCACATGAAACCCCAGGCGGCGATGAACGCCAGAAAACGCAGAAACTCCATTCGATCCTTTCCTTAACCTGCAAAAAGCTTGAAGCAGCGCGTGTTGAGACAGCGCGCTGTTGATGGACGGCAAGATATCAAAATCGACGTCTGGCGCCACGAACACATTCACCAACTGCTCAAACGAACGCTACGTCAGGGCGAAAAACGCCAGTGTAGTGATGCCCGCCGCAGTGCCGCAGAGGGCAGCCAAAAGCTGACGAGCGATTGGAGGTTCAACTTGCGAGCGGCGCGCGACCCACATCCATACACCGATGAGCGCACCGGCAGTCGCCATCATTTCCATCAGGGTGCCGATAACGCCAGGCACCGGTGGCCGCGCTGAACCGAACAGTCCTGCACACAGTTGCGCACTGGTCAGGCCAACGATCAGCCCACTGATAGCGCCCAACACATTGGCAAGCAACAGATTCCAAGTCCCACGAACTTTGACCACCCACACCCACATCGCTGGCCAAACCACAAAGAACACCACCACATCCATCGTCTTTCTCTCCTGAAATCAGCGCGGGTCGAAGCGCTCGATGCCCCAACCGACAGTGGACGGCAAGATAGCAAAATAGTAGCGTCGCGCCACGCTGGTCATCCTGGTAAAGGCTTTCCGGACGATATTTTTTGTACTAGAAGTGCGTCACTGATACGAAGCATTACCAGGATGTTTACTCGAACAGAAGGATGGACAGATGATCGACTTCAACAACAAAGGCTTCTTCAAGCTCAAGCAAAACGATGAGTACGCGCAACGCGTGACCGAACTATTGCTCGATGGGGAAGAGGTCATCGACTCGTACAAGTCGATGCGCGATGGCGTGGTGTTTACCAACAAACGCATCATCGCCGTCAACGTTCAAGGCATCACCGGCAGCAAGAAAGACTTCACGTCGCTGCCGTATAAAAACATCGTCGCGTATTCCGTGGAAACGTCGGGAACGTTCGATCTGGACTCGGAGCTGGAGATTTACTTTTCGTCGCTGGGGAAAGTGAAATTCGAATTCACCGGGAAGACCTCGATGGTCGAGATTTCGAAGTACATCTCCCAGTACCTGTTCTAAAGAATGTCTTTGAGATAACCCTTCAGCGCGAGGAGCGGCGGATCAAGCTGCTCCAGCGACTGCGCCTGCCTGAGATCGGCTGACAACTTGTGCAACTCGCGCCCCAACGGTTTCTCGACACCGCCCAATGCATCCAGCGCCAGGCCGAGGCACTCATTCATCTTCAATTGAATAGTCTCGACATCGCCACGTTTCACCAACAACTCGAAAATATCCCGCTGGTAGTCACCCATGACCATGTCATCGCGCAGGATCGGGCTCAGGCCTTCTTCCTCGTACGCGAGTTTCAGGGAGAACAGGGCGACTGTTTCCAGTGACGTTTCCATGGTGATGATCCTTGGGGTTTTCGTCGGTCGAGAAGCTGAAGGTCAAAAGATCGCAGCCTGCGGCAGCTCCTACGGGGGCAGGGCTTTATTGCAGGCGAAAAAAAAGGCCTTGCTAAGCAAGACCTTTCTTAATTTTGGTGCCCGAGGGAGACTGTCGGGTTCCATATATTACGTGGCTTGCAGCTCGATTATACAGTCAGGGATACACGCTGGGATACACGGTGCCCGCTGCTGCGCTCTTTCAGTGGAGTAGCAGCCGTACTGTGATTATGTCCTATCCAGCCGCGATGCGGGTAGTGTGCAGTCTGACGGACGGTCGGTCTGTCCGCAGGCACTAATTCACGTGAGCAAAAAATCCGCTTCGCAACATAGCATAACCTTCGATCCTGCCGCTTCTGTAACGCCTGACTTGTAATCAGTAGGCCAAGGGTTCGACTCCTGGTGCCGGCACCATACGAAACAACGACTTAGGCTCACCGGAAGGTGGGCCTTTTTCGTTTCTGGGTAATGCAAGGCGATTTGGTCACAGCTTCTCGTTTGGTTGAACATCCATGCCATAACCGTCCCTTTCTCCCCGCAACACCTTGAACGCCTGCCAAGCCACCGCAGACAAGCCTCACCAGTGAATAAATCAGAACACAGCATTAGCCTAACTGGCCGTTCCCCTCTACCTGTCAGATACCCCGCTTCGACAACCTGACAGGTATAAGCGGGAGATGCCCGTGCCAACGAATTGACAAGTAGCAGGCGAGCCACGTTCCGTGCTGCTGCGAAGCTCGAAAGAAGAGATTAAATTTCGAAATTATTCCCAAGCACTGTCTTACTGACGTACCGATCTCAGAGATCGTCTCGAATACACCGAATAGCCAAGTTCATGACGATTACAGAACGATGAGTTGGTTTCGCTCCATTTCTTCATATTCCCCGTACTCTTCTTCGCGATCCCAAGTCCGCAGCCTTACAAACAGTGCCAGCTGCCGATCAAGACGTATCGTCGCCTGTTCCAGGCAAGAGACATCCAACATTGTCACGAAGCCACAGCGCGTAGAACTGCTCTTGGGATGGGTGGGAACCCAGCCATCGTTCCAGACTCTGGTTGTGGATAAAATTTCTTGATCGCGCGACATCATATTGATGCCCTCGGCCGTGCAACTGATCTCCGTGTTAGTGATCACATAAGGTGCAGGGATCGCAAGCCCGAGACCAAATATATGTCCCTGCCAACCTCCAAAAGGAATAGGAAAAAGGCAACTACATACGGCAGCCTCATCACCACCTTTCGACCCGACGCTGCTCACCTCATCTAACGTGATGCTAGGTGGCGCGCCTCTTAAGTCAAAGGTGCGCTCAATGACGAACAACTGCATTTTCTCGTAAAGGTATTCGCCCTCCGGAATCTCGTAATCCGCAGTAATGAGATGAGTTGTTATCTGAAGGCGTGCGAACCTTTGCACGGAAGCTGAGATTGGTGTATCGATGGAAACAGCTACCATTCCATCCTTCTGCGACGCTTCGACGAGCTCCCGTGCAATGGCACCAAAGTCTGCGTCTGGTGCGCAAAAACGCTCCGGTATATCAGATAACCACGTTGGTCGCGCACCAGGCTCGATTTCGAACATGCCAGCAACGCCGTCGACTATGTCTAGGCAGTAGCCTTCGGCAATACGCTGCGGCAGTCCCCATTCGCTTACGGCATGTGCTAGCGTCCGCAGGTAGGCCGACACATACACTTCCCGCATACACTGCCAGAACTGCCCCATGATGCCGGAGCGCGTTTCCATGGTATCGCCGAAATAATGGGGATACTGAGTTAAGCGAGTTCCGAGATGGTCGCACAGTGTTTTCCACTCGAAAGCCCATTGCTGTAGTAGCGGTGCACCGCTTGTCCGCTCAAGTCGTCTGAGGTTTGATTTGAGGATTGGGGGCACATGGGCAGTGCAGTGCGTCTCGAAATAGGTGCCTGATTCGAAATCCCATGGAGCCTCTCCCGCATACGGATGAATCCACCCACCCATACCTTTGCCGTAGGTGCGCTCAAGTAGCATGTCACTTAGGAGAGACGGATGTTTGATTTTTTCAATTACCGCTGCCTGAGGAGGCCTAGCTACAACTGAAGTCATAAAGATGATGGACAGAAGAGCGCAGACTTCAGACTCGCATAAGCAGCCTTCTAGGCTGGCGAGTAGCTGTTCAGTTGCAGCTTGGCGAGTAACGTCAGTATTGAGCAGGTTGCGAATTTCCTTGGCGGCGCGCCAGCGCACCATAGGCACTGGCCATTTAAGACGCTTAAAGAGGAATTTGAGCGCGATTGGCGCGGAGTTCGCTAGCTGAACCATATAGCCTCCGGAAGAGGCTGCTCACGGACCTCATCGATAAGCGTTTCAATAAACGATTTCACGATGCCATCGGCTTTCTCTGTCTGACCCACCAGCATAAGAAAACGGACTAGATACTTGTAGCCGATGATAAAACTTCCGTCGCGGCGGCGATAGAAAGGGGCCGGGAGAGATGTGTCCCGTATGTATTCCTCCCAACGATCGGAGTAGTAGCGCGCGGCAGTTTGAAGGCGCTCCATGATTTGCTCTTCAGAGGTCCAGTATGTTTGCCAACCGTGTCGGTGTATGTGAGCTCGTACGAGCCAGTCGTAAGCGGCATCCTTACCTTCAACTTCAAGGCTCACCAGGAAGGTTTCGTCGAGTATCTCCTCAACATTAAAGGTTCTTTCGTTGGCCTCAATATAGCTATGTATTGAGGCCAGTGCTTTCTTACCCTGCTTTTGGTTCTTCCAGTAGTGGAGCCAAGCGAGCATGAAATATTCGCGGCGGCGATAGTGAATTTGAGTCGCTGCATCGACCACCTTCGCAAAATCCGCCGCTCCGAAAGACGTCGGCTCGACCTTTTCCGCTTCTCGCTCACTAACCGAAAGCTCTTCTTCCGAGGCTTCTAGCTTTCCGAATTCGCGCGAGTGCCTTCCGAGGAATGCATTTTGTAATGCAAGTAGCTCCTGTGCTATTGGTTCTTCCTGTGCCCTATCTTCAAGAATCTGCAGCGTTCTATCATCAACGAATGTTCGCGCTAGCGCAGCGCCTTCCGGTGTGTCCAGGTCGGCGATCTTACCGAACTGGATAAGACATTCATCTGCATATGAGTGCTCATCAGCTGAAATGTGGTGTTCATAAAGGGATGGCAGTCGGTCAGGTGCCAGCTTTGCCACAACCTGTATGAACGTAGAGCGCACATGACGGGTTTCGTCTCCGTCCGTGAACTCGCTGATTTTGTCGAGGATTGGGGCCAGTGTCTGTAAGCGGTGCTGTGTAGCCTCCAAATCGTATTCAGCTAGATCCTGCACAGACTCCAAGACCTCCATTGCGTGGAGATCTTTGTGATATCCGTAACTTACGAGGCATTCAGCCGCATGCTTTATAAATTCATGCTTGCGATCAGAGCCATACAGCCTCGCCATATCTGCAAGCATCGTCCATTGCTCTCCGCGCTCACTGAATTCGGTGACGGTCGTGAGAAGCTGCTTCGCCTTTTCATCGAGTAGTAATGCCGCGCCCTCTGTGTCGAGAATTGGCATCCGATGCTCTACGTTGCGGCTCACCCATGGATCATCAAGCCAATGGGGGGATTTTCTTGCTTTGGCAAGTTCCGCTGAAGGTATCGTTGTGAGCGTAAGGTCGGAAATGGCCAGGAAATGAAGATCAATAGCGATCGAATACAACGCGTTCCTGAAAGCTCGATACTGTGCATATTCCCGTTCGGGAGACGATCCCCATAATACTGGTGCAAGGTCGCCAGAGGCGGTAAAGACAGCTGAGAAGCTGGGCGGCAACTGACCACTTGCGATGTGAAGTGCGATATCTACTAGTGTATCGAGTCCTTCCAGCAACCAGCTCGAATTGCCGCCATCCAGCCCCGGATGAATTATGTCGTAGGCCTCATCACCAGCTATTAATCCGGTGTGCAACACCGCCCAGAATGAATCAATATAGAACTCTTCGACATCCGCATTACCGGTGAGCGAATAGCGTTCTCGAATAAGGCTGGCCGGTGCCGGTTGCGAATGCACTGCTGGCTTCGATGTACGGTCATGCCACACAAACCAGCAGGCGGCAAATGGAGATACAGCTTCGACATCTGATTGAACCAGTGCGCTTGCATCCGCTCCTAGGAAGCCGCTTATCCGTATCAGGCTATCATCGATCAAGCGACGCTGAATTGCCCATTTAATACCTCGTAGCGTCTTACGTACGAACTGGAGCCCCTCAATGTTTTGTGCGTCTGATAGTAACTTGATCAGGAGAGATACATTTGGCTCCGGCTCAGCAAAACGGCGGGCATATACAAGTGTGCGCCTGACTGTTTCCACATCCATCAGGCTAGCGACGAATAGTAGTTGATCCGAAAGCTTGGAGAATTCTTGGTCTGGGCGATGACGCAGACGAATCCAGGCATTCACTCTCCGAGCAAGCTCGTGAAAGCATACCGGGACGATCTCACTGGACGCTTCTTCGGGGCCTTTTCGCGCAAGCTCTAAAATTTCATCGTCATCAAGTGCATGGATCTCATCAAGGAGATTAAGTGTCTGCAGACGGTTGTGCGAGATCGCAAGGGCTGTTGCGCGGTAGGCTGCAAAATCGCGTGACTGAAATTTCCTAGCATTTGAGACACGTGTCTTTAGACTACGGATGGCCACTGTCCGCGGGTAGTCACCGTCCACGAAGGTTTTTCTCTCCGCTGCCTGGAGAATGTTCACGATTTGCTGGTCCGGCCAGCCCTTTCCCAGTGACTCAACGACCCAGTCACGAGTTGTTCCGGCAAGCAGATCAATATAATCACCACCGTGCGCGCGGGCGAGCCAGAGCCAGCCCCATCGCCAGTATTCGGGTGCATGATTTGCTAGCCAGTCAATGATCCTCGGAAGGAGGCCCGCATAGCTTTCTGAATGATCATGCCTTTCCCGCACCCATGCGAAGATGCTTGCATGAAATGGCACTAGGCCAACGTTTCGCGGTTCTAGAAGAAATTCAATCTCACTGTATCCGCCGAGCACCTGACGGATACCTATGCCAGGCCAAAAAAAGTCCGATCCCGCCAGCATGTGCAAAGCATTCTTTGCGCTTGCTCCGAGCCGGACCCAAAGACCCTGATAGTAGTCTCGGATGTCGCCGGCAGGGCAGTGGGGCAAAACCTCGATCTCTTCTGCTGATATCGGTGAGCCAGCATGAATGAGACTTTGATAGGCATAAATCAAATGAAGCGGATGACCCTGACTGATCCTGAAAAAAGCGCCGGCCACCTTGTCCATCATCTCAGCGCGTTGCTCGGGCTCAGAAGCGAAACGAAGAATTAAAGGACGGGCTTTATCCTGCTGCATCACCCAGCGATGGACTGCCACCTCATCCATCGGCGGAATTTCAATCCAATCGGTTTCCTTAGCCGTTATGAGGAGCCGCCGTGGTAGCTGGTCGTCAGCTACTCTTTGCGTACCGACGATTAGGCTGACATTCGGTGGTAGTGGAAGAAGCTCGTTGAATAAACGGTCGAGTTGCTGCACGTGGCCGATATCTCGCCAGACGTGATCCAGTCCATCTACAACGATATAAAGGCGCTTATTCTTTGCCTTGAGATTCTCGGCAGCCGTCGCTATGGCTGCCCGTAACTGGCCGAAGTCGTCTGTTGCGCCCACCATTGCTTCCGGGTGATGTGCATAGAGCTGCGCCATTAGTGATGTCGAAATCTCGATAAAAGACGTTCGGTTTGTGGCAGAGTCTTCTGATGCTAGAAAGTAATGATGGCGAGTTATAGCCGCACCTTCCTGCTGCAGCTCTTTTGTAAGAAAGCTGAGATAGGTACTTTTTCCACGACCCGGCGTTCCCCACAGGATGGTGACAGGTTTCTCATCATCAGCGATACGCGCTCGAAAAATTTCGTCGAACTGCCCGCTGGGCGGCGCATAACCCTCAGGTACCACGAAGTCCTGACGTATCGGCTGTGGACGCTTCTTTGTGATGATATGCAAGACGTGGTCACGATGTATTCGCCCATCAGGCTCCGGCTGGTTCTTGAACGTAGCCCATCGGCGAACACAGCTTTGTAGTACCAGCCAACCCAGCATGTCCGTGTCTGACGGAATGAGCTGATCACGAAGTGAGCTCTCAAACTCGACAAGATCTAGCGTTCCGCCGACAAAGTCGAACGTCTGAAGAAATGCTTTAGTAGCTTCCGTGCCGCCGCATTCGGCAACAACCGAATCGCGTATATCCTCTGGGATCAGATCGAAGTCGATTAGCGTTCCCTTCAGGCATTTCGAGAAGGTAGCGGAGGGTGGGCGATTGGTCTTTAGTCCCGCGCTGTGAACAGGACCCATTTCGTTAACACGGGCTAGTGACGCACTCCACTTCGCCAGGAGAGACGTGCCATTGCCGGATTTGTCTAGGAGCCATGGCCAATCGAGTTCATAGCGTTCTGAGTCCACGGTGAACTTTACTTGGATGAGCTCAAATGAGCCATCCTTGCGCGCAGCGACGACATCGTCGAGGGCACGATATGCCGACTCGTCCGCTTCTAACATTACCCAGTCATAGAGGTCGGGGTCGCGATAGTGGCGGATGAGAATCTCTATCCCTGCAAGGTCCTGATAGTCATAGCCCGCCCGTGGGATCGCTGCACGCTTTATGCTTCTTGAAAGTCTCATTCGCTATTCCTTGCTGGTCTTTCTCAAAAAGCGATCGTCAGAGATAGGCATCATTGATCTAGAGTCTTGTGAGCTTATCGGACATCGGCTCCGATGGCGCTTCATGAGATCGCATCTGCCTGTAGTGCAGCTGCTTAAGAGTGCGACGAACTAATGGTAAGCGGATCGTATCGAGCTGATTTTCTGTCGAATACTGCTGGTGCTCTGTGGACATGCGCACATACGCCGCCGCCATGGCTGCGGTTGGCGCCCTTGATTGGCAGAGTGGTGTTCATAGCTGCTTCCCTTTGTTTATGTATATTGGTCTGGCTGGGAAGCAGGATGCAGATTGATCTATAGGTGGTCATCGCAATTGCAAATCAATGTTTTGCAATTGCAAAAAAGGTCAGGAACGGCCGTGGCCGTTAGCAGTTGCGGCTTGCACGGCTTCCATCTTGGCTTGCGTTTCTTTGCGGGCGTCTTTCACCGCGCTATTTGCTTCGGCAAAGAGTTTGGTAAGGCTGCTGACACTGGCAGCGCGCCATCCGTTATCTGCGATGGCTTGGGCGGCTGTACCTTGTTGATACCGAGGGCGGTCTTTGTCCAACACTAATTCGAGTAAGCCACCGATTGCCAGATAATGGGAGGTTTTTGGTTCGGCTTCCGCTTGTTCGGCTCTCAGTTCTGCTGCCGCTCTGGCGGCACGCTCGTTCTCAAGTTGCTGGCGAAGCTGATTTAACTCGACAGTGTATGGCTGCTCCTCCGTTCCATTCATCATGGCGGCGAGCGTCTCAACGTCGGCAGTCCGCAACCTCAAGACATGATGCTCTACGGGGCTGCTCTCAAGGTCGTCCGCCTTTGTAAGAATCAACTCATCCCCGGCTGGAGATTGAAAGTAAATGACCCCGTATTCGTATCTTGAGATTTTTTGATAGCGTCCAGGCGGGAGAGAGACGTATGTGCAGAAGTCTTCAGCTAGTACCGTTGCGCAAACGGACATGTCGCACCAGACTGGAAGCGCCCCGTCCTCGACCAGTTGGTACAGTGCATCAGTGTCGATAGGGGTGTCTGTTAGGTGCGACAGGTAACTCGCGAATTGGTCGAAATCCAACCATTTGAACGCTCGAAATAGCTTTTCCAATCCTTGCCTCCAGAGGCGTTTCTATCCTAGGTAACTCAACAGTCAGGGGCGTGAGTGTTTGCCTTCTTCCGACCAGTAAAAACAGCTATGCGCGTTTAAAGTCCACTACGTTAGGGGCGGCCAGTGTGTCCAAGTGGTCGGCATACCATTGCATCATGGTCGTGCGCTGTTCCAGATACTGGGCTTTGTTGTAGATGCCGGATATTCCCTCTTCCTTGTGGGCCAACTGCGCTTCGATGTGGTCTTTCTGCCAGCCGTTTTCGCGCAGTAGGGTGCTTGCAGTGTGGCGGGTGCCATGCCCGACCAAGCGTCCTTTATACCCAATGCCCGCGAACACCTTGTTGATGGTATTTTCACTGATCGTCGGGTTTTTCGGCCCAACACCGGGGAACAGCCAGCGGCTACGGCCTGTAACCCTGCGCAGTTCGAAAAGGGCATCGATAGCCTGTTTAGGCAGGGGGGCCACATGATTCCGACGCATCTTCATCTTGGCGGCGGGTGTCGTCCAAGTGGCGGCTTCAAAGTCTATTTCCACCCATTCCGCCAGCCGCACCATTCCGGGCCGGGATGCCGTCCAGATGCAAAGCCACGCGGCGGTCTTGGCCGGGAGTCGGCTGGTGGTAGTTTTCAATGCCCGGATGAACTCTGGCAGTTCGGGCTCCAGCAAGTGCGGATGTTGCTGAGTCTTGGGGGCGGGTGCAGCAATATCGCGCAGCCTGCTGGCCGGATCGTTCTCCGTCAGCCCTAGGGCGATGGCCCGGCCAAATATCTGATTTATCCAAGCGCGACACTTCTCGGCAACATTATGAGCGTTGCGCGCTTCGAGTGATGCCTGGAGGGCGGCGCAGTCGGTGCGGGTGATTTCATCCAGCTGCATGTCACCCAGAGCAGGGAGGATGTCCTTCTCCAGATAGGTGCGGATCTTATACAGGGTTGAGTCGGCCAGCCCTGTATCGACCTTGGCCTTGAGCCAGCCCTCAGCCGCTACGCGGAATGTCCGGGTTTTGGCAGCGACAGTGGCAGCCTTAGCGGTGAGCTTTTGTTCCTGTGGGTCAATTCCGTTGCTGATTAGTTTCCTCAGCTTGTCCGCTTCCTCTCCAGCGCGCTTGGCGCTCACTTCGGGATAACTGCCTAACCCCATCCATGACCACTTGCGTGCCGCATTCTTGTAGCGGAGCTGCCACGACTTGCCGCCGTTCGGCTTCACCCGAAAATAAAGCCCACGTTCATGTAGTTCTCGATATTCCTGTGCGTCTGGCTCAAGGCTGTTCAGCACTGTGTCAGCCAGCGGGCGGCGTTTGATCTCGGAGCGTCTCATGATATGTATCCCAAAGTTATGGGTTTTCCCGAGGATACAAGGTGGGATACACGGAGGGAAGGTATAAAGCTAAATGAAGAGATACAGCCAGAAACAACAAAACCCGCACTAGGCGGGCTTTGCAGGTTGTTTCGTAGACTGTCAGAGACAGCTTAAAACATGTGTTTGGTGCCCCGAGGGAGACTCGAACTCCCACTCCTTTCGAAAACGGATTTTGAATCCGCCGCGTCTACCAATTCCGCCATCAGGGCTCAATGGCGGCGAAGTATAGAGATGAGATTACCGTTGGTCAATCACGTTTCATGGTCTATTTTCGATATTTCCGCTAAACTTTCCGGCCCTGCTAGACGAACCCCATCATGCGTGTTGCTGACTTTACTTTCGAGCTCCCTGATTCGCTGATCGCTCGCCACCCTTTGGCCGAGCGTCGCGGTAGTCGCCTGCTGACCCTTGATGGGCCGAGCGGCGCCCTCGCACACCGTCAATTCACTGATTTGCTTGAGCATTTGCGCCCGGGCGATTTGATGGTGTTCAACAATACCCGGGTGATTCCGGCGCGGCTGTTCGGGCAGAAAGCGTCCGGCGGCAAGCTGGAAATCCTCGTCGAACGCGTGCTCGATACGCACCGCGTGCTGGCCCATGTGCGCTCCAGCAAGTCGCCGAAGCCGGGTTCGAAGATCCTCATCGACGGTGGTGGCGAAGCTGAAATGATCGCGCGTCACGACGCGTTGTTCGAGCTGGCCTTCGCTGAAGAAGTGTTGCCGCTACTCGACCGCGTCGGGCACATGCCGCTGCCTCCTTATATAGACCGTCCGGACGAAGGTTCGGATCGCGAGCGTTATCAGACCGTGTACGCCGAGCGTCTGGGTGCGGTGGCGGCGCCGACGGCCGGGCTGCATTTCGATCAGTCGCTGATGGAGGCGATTGCGGCGAAAGGCGTCGAGACTACGTTCGTCACGCTGCACGTGGGCGCCGGTACCTTCCAGCCTGTTCGCGTCGAGAAGCTTGAAGATCACCACATGCACACCGAGTGGCTGGAAGTCGGCCAGGACGTGGTTGATGCAGTGGCTGCGTGCCGTGCGCGTGGTGGTCGGGTGATTGCTGTCGGCACCACCAGCGTGCGTTCGCTGGAAAGTGCTGCGCGCGATGGCGTGCTCAAGCCGTTCAGCGGCGACACCGATATCTTTATCTTCCCGGGCCGGCCCTTCCATGTGGTCGATGCCCTGGTGACCAATTTCCATTTGCCGGAATCCACGCTGTTGATGCTGGTTTCGGCATTTGCCGGTTACCCCGAAACCATGGCCGCCTACAAGGCTGCCGTCGACAACGGTTACCGCTTTTTCAGCTACGGTGATGCGATGTTCATCACGCGTAACCCCGCACCTACTGCCCCTAAAGAAACCGGCCCAGAGGAAACAGAATGAGTCGCGAATGTCGCATGTCCTTTGAGCTCCTTGCCACCGATGGCAAGGCCCGTCGTGGTCGCCTGACCTTCCCGCGTGGCACCGTCGAGACCCCGGCGTTCATGCCAGTGGGCACGTACGGCACGGTCAAGGGCATGTTGCCGCGTGACATCGTCGCCACGGGCGCAGAGATGATTCTGGGCAACACCTTCCACCTGTGGCTGCGTCCTGGCACTCAAGTGATCAAGGAGCACGGCGACCTGCACGATTTCATGCAGTGGAAAGGCCCGATCCTCACCGACTCCGGCGGTTTTCAGGTGTTCAGCCTCGGCGCGATGCGCAAGATCAAGGAGGAGGGCGTGACCTTCGCCTCTCCGGTCGACGGCGCCAAAGTGTTCATGGGCCCGGAAGAATCGATGCAGGTTCAGCGCGATCTGGGCTCGGACGTTGTGATGATTTTCGACGAATGCACCCCGTACCCGGCTGACGAAGATGTCGCGCGCGTATCGATGGAGCTTTCGTTGCGTTGGGCTCAGCGCTCGAAAAATGCCCACGGTGAAAACACCGCAGCGTTGTTCGGTATCGTGCAGGGCGGTATGCACCAGGATCTGCGCAAGCGCTCGCTCGAAGGCCTCGACAAGATCGGCTTTGATGGCCTGGCCATCGGCGGTCTGTCGGTCGGCGAGCCGAAGCACGAGATGATCAAAGTATTGGATTATCTGCCGGGCATGATGCCGGCTGACAAACCTCGTTACCTTATGGGCGTTGGCAAACCGGAAGATCTGGTTGAGGGTGTGCGCCGCGGTGTGGACATGTTCGATTGCGTGATGCCAACCCGTAATGCCCGCAATGGGCATCTGTTCATTGATACCGGCGTGCTGAAGATCCGTAACGCGTTCCATCGCCATGATGAATCGCCGCTGGATCCGACCTGCGATTGCTATACCTGCCAGAACTTCTCCCGCGCTTATCTGCATCACCTGGACAAGTGCGGCGAAATGCTGGGAAGCATGCTCAATACCATCCATAACTTGCGCCATTATCAGGTGCTGATGGCTGGTTTGCGCGAGGCTATTCAACAGGGTACATTGGCCGCCTTTGTCGATGCCTTCTACGCCAAACGCGGGCTCCCGGTTCCGCCTTTGGACTGAGTTTTCTGACCCCAAGATTCAACATTTGCAACTGGAGTGCTAAATGAGCTTTTTTATCTCTAACGCCATGGCTGACGCGGCTGCACCGGCTGCTGCCGGCCCAATGGGCGGCGGTTTCGAGTGGATTTTCCTGGTCGGTTTCCTGGTCATCTTCTACCTGATGATCTGGCGTCCACAGGCCAAGCGCGCCAAAGAGCAGAAGAACCTGCTGAGCAGCCTTGCGAAGGGCGACGAAGTTGTGACCACTGGCGGCATCGCCGGCAAGATCACCAAAGTTGCCGATGACTTCGTGGTTCTGGAAGTTTCCGACACCGTCGAAATGAAATTCCAGAAAGGCGCCATCGCCGCCACGCTGCCAAAAGGCACGCTGAAAGCGATCTAAAGGTAACAACTTCTACTCAATCGACGGGGCGCGCAAGGCGCCCCGCGTTCATAACGGGCGGCGTGATGCTGAACAAATACCCTCTGTGGAAATACATTCTGATCCTGGCGGTGCTGGCGGTCGGTCTGATTTATTCCGCTCCCAATCTTTATCCTGATGACCCGGCCATTCAGGTCAGCGGTGCAAGCACTGCGCTGCAAGTCAATCAGGCTGATCTGGATCGCGTGAGCACTGCGCTCAATGAATCCGGGATCAGCGTCAAGGCAGCCACGCTGGCAGCCAACGGCAAGGGCGGTCTGATCCGTCTGACCAAAGCTGAAGATCAGCTGCCGGCCAAAGACGTTGTGCGCAAGGCATTGGGTGATGACTACGTCGTTGCGCTGAACCTGGCACAGACCACCCCGCAATGGCTGCGCAATCTGGGCGCGCACCCGATGAAGCTGGGTCTGGACTTGTCCGGTGGTGTGCACTTCCTGCTGGAAGTGGACATGGACAAAGCCCTCGATGCACGCCTGAAAGTCTACGAAGGCGACGTCAAGAGCCTGCTGCGCAAAGAGAAACTGCGTTATCGCAGCCTGCCGCAACTCAATGGCGCCATTCAGTTGGGCTTCAGTGATGAAGACTCCCGCGAACAGGCCCGTGCGCTGATCCGCAAGAACTTCAACGATTTCGACATTGTTCCGGCCGATCTCAACGGTCAACCGGTACTGCGTCTGGCGATGACCCCGGCGAAGCTGGCGGAAATCCGTGAATACTCCATCAAGCAGAACTTGACCACGGTACGTAACCGCGTCAACGAACTGGGTGTTGCCGAACCGATCGTCCAGCGTCAGGGCGCCAACCGCATCGTGGTTGAGCTGCCAGGCGTGCAGGACACTGCCGAAGCCAAGCGTATTCTCGGCAAGACGGCCAACCTTGAGTTCCGTCTGGCTGCAGAGCCGGGTGCTTCGAAAGCCACTTCCGAGACTTTCGAGTTCCGTGAAGGCAATCGTCCCGCTGCGCAGATCGAACGTGGTCTGATCATCACCGGTGACCAGGTCACTGACGCCAAGGCCGGTTTCGGCGAGCACGGTACGCCTGAAGTGAACATCCGTCTGGATGGTCACGGTGGCGAGCTGATGAGCCGCGCAACCCGTTCGAACGTCGGTCGCAGCATGGCGGTGATCTTCATCGAGCAGCGTCCGGTGACCACCTACGTCAAGCAGATGGTCGACGGCGTCGAAAAAGACGTCGCGGTGCAAACGTTTAAAGAAGAGAAGAAGATCATCAGCCTGGCGACCATTCAGTCGCCGCTGGGTGCTCAGTTCCGCATCACTGGCCTGAACGGTCAGGGCGAGTCGTCCGAGCTGGCGCTGCTGCTGCGTGCCGGTGGTCTGGCTGCACCGATGTACTTCGCTGAAGAGCGCACAATCGGCCCGAGCCTGGGTGCCGACAACATCACCAAAGGTATCGATGCGTCGCTGTGGGGCATGCTGTTCGTGTCGCTGTTCATCATCGCCATCTACCGCTTCTTCGGCATCATCGCTACTGTCGCACTGGCAGTGAACATGGTGTTGCTCTTGGCCTTGATGTCGCTGCTGGGGGCAACACTGACCCTGCCAGGTATCGCCGGTATCGTGCTGACCATGGGTATGGCGGTCGACGCCAACGTGCTGATCTTCTCGCGGATCCGTGAAGAGATCGCCGCCGGCATGACTGTGCAGCGTGCAATCAACGAAGGCTTCGGCCGGGCATTCACCGCGATTCTCGACGCCAACCTGACTACCTTGTTGGTCGGCGGGATTCTCTTTGCCATGGGCACCGGCCCGGTCAAAGGTTTCGCAGTGACCATGTCCCTCGGGATCTTTACCTCGATGTTCACGGCCATCATGGTGACCCGCGCAATGGTCAACCTGATCTTTGGCGGACGTGACTTCAAGAAGTTGTGGATTTAAGGGGCTGCCATGTTACGTACAATCAACTTCATGGGCGTTCGCAACTTCGCGTTCGGCGTCACAGTATTCCTCACCTTGCTGGCTTTGTTCAGTGTCGCTACCAAGGGCATGAACTGGGGCCTGGACTTCACCGGCGGTACGCTCATCGAGCTGACCTACGAGCGTCCGGCCGACGTCACCAAGGTGCGTGAAGAGCTGGTAACTTCCGGTTATCACGAAGCCATCGTACAGAGCTTCGGTGCGACTACCGATTTGCTGGTGCGCATGCCGGGTGAAGACCCGCAACTGGGTCATCAGGTCGCGCAAGCGCTGCAGAAACTCGGCGGCGATAACCCGGCGACGGTCAAGCGCGTCGAGTTCGTTGGCCCGCAGGTCGGTGAAGAGCTGCGCGACCAGGGCGGCCTCGGCATGCTGCTGGCGCTCGGTGGCATCCTGATCTACCTGGCTTTCCGCTTTCAGTGGAAATTCGCGGTCGGCGCCATCGTTTCGCTGATCCACGACGTGATCGTGACCATCGGTATCCTGTCGTTCTTCCAGATCACTTTCGACCTGACGGTACTGGCGGCGGTACTGGCGATCATCGGTTACTCGTTGAACGACACCATCGTTGTATTCGACCGGGTGCGTGAGAACTTCCGAGTGCTGCGCAAGGCGACGCTGATCGAGAACATCAATATCTCGACCACGCAAACCCTGCTGCGCACCATGGCGACCTCGATCTCGACGTTGCTGGCGATTGCGGCACTGCTGTTCTTCGGTGGCGATAACCTGTTCGGTTTCTCCATAGCGCTGTTCATCGGTGTTCTGGCGGGTACTTACTCGTCGATCTACATCGCCAACGTGGTGCTGATCTGGCTGAACCTGAGCACAGAAGACCTGATTCCTCCTGCAAACACTGAGAAGGAAGTCGACGACCGTCCATAACGCGTAGCGTTTTCCCGGTTGTCAGCCAAAAAAGGCGCGAGTTGAACTCGCGCCTTTTTTTATGCTCCAAGGCTGGGAGAAGCGCGGGCGCGTCCCGCATGTGATGGTCAGGAGGTTCATGTGAACAAGTCGTTGCTGGTTGGTGCGGTATTGGGTGCTGTCGGTGTCACTGCCGGGGGTGCTGTTGCCACCTACAGCCTGGTTAAAAGCGGCCCTGAGTATGCGCAGGTTTTGGCCGTTGAGCCGGTCAAGACACAGATCAAGACACCACGTGAAGTGTGCAAGGATGTAACGGTCACTCGCCAGGCACCTGTGAAAGATCAGCACCAGATTGCCGGTACGGTAGTCGGTGCGCTGGCAGGTGGTCTGTTGGGTAACCAGATCGGCGGCGGCACCGGCAAGAAAATTGCCACGGTCGCTGGCGCAGTCGGTGGCGGTTATGCCGGTAACAAGGTGCAGGAAGGTATGCAGAATCGCGATACCTACACCACCACGCAAACCCGCTGCAACACAGTGAATGACATCAGCGACAAGGTCGTTGGTTATGACGTGCGTTATTCGCTGGACGGTAAGGAAGGCAAGGTGCGCATGGATCGTGATCCGGGCAACCAGATTCCGGTCGACAAGGAAGGTAAGTTGATCCTGTCGCAGAACGAGCCGGGCCAGTAACAGGCCGATCGTTTAGAAAGAAGCACCCTGCGGGGTGCTTTTTTTGTGCCCACAAAAAACCGATTTCCGTGTAGGAGCTGCCGAAGGCTGCGATCTTTTGATGTTGGTTTTTAAAAAACAAAGATCAAAAGATCGCAGCCTTCGGCAGCTCCTACAGGAAGGTTTTGTAAAATTCCAGGCATAAAAAAAACGCCCCGAAGGGCGCTTTTTTTCGTTTCGCGTAACGCTTAGCGCTTCAGCGAAGCCGGCAGGTGCGGCTGGATCGCCGTCAGAACTGCTTTGAAGCATTTGGTGTTGCCGGCAACGATGTGGCCTTTTTCAAGGAAGTCGTGACCGCCGGTGAAGTCGCTCACCAGGCCGCCGGCTTCTTGAATCAGCAGGGCGCCTGCAGCCATGTCCCACTCGGACAGACCCGATTCCCAGAACGCATCGAAACGACCGGCAGCCACGTAAGCCAGATCCAGGCTCGCCGAACCGGCGCGACGGATGCCGGCAGTCTGGCCAACCAGAGCGCGGAACATGCCCAGATAGTTTTCCAGGTTGTCCATTTGATCGTCACGGAACGGGAAGCCCGTGCCGAGCAGGGCGCCGTCGAGGCTGGTACGACCGCTGACGCGCAGGCGACGACCGTTCAGTTGAGCGCCGCGACCACGGCTGGCGGTGAATTCTTCCTGACGAACCGGATCCAGAACAACAGCGTGTTCCAGGCGACCGCGGTATTTGCAGGCGATGCTGACGGCGAAGTGAGGAATGCCGCGCAGGAAGTTGGTGGTGCCGTCCAGCGGATCGATGATCCACAGGTACTCTTCGCCTTCGATGCCGGTACCGGCGTGCATGCCAGTCTCTTCACCGCGGATGGAGTGGTTCGGGTAAGCCTTGCGCAGCGCGTCGATGATTTTCTGTTCAGCGGCGCGATCGACCTCGGATACGTAATCCTTGGCGTCTTTTTCGTCGACCTTGATGGTATCCAGGCGCTCGATGGAGCGGAAGATCAGTTCACTGGCGCTGCGGGCGGCGCGCAGCGCGATATTCAGCATGGGCTGCATGGATGTGTCACCTAAGGTTGTTAAAGAAAGCCGCGCATTCTATCAGAACTTTTCTTCAGGTGAAGGACGCTGTTCGCTTTCATAGCTTAACGGTAGGCTGTTCTGTAAGATTTGCACCCCTTTCCTGTGTCCGAGAGCGCCTCCCTTGCTGCAGAACATTCGTGTTGTCCTGGTCAATACCAGCCACCCCGGCAATATCGGCGGGGCCGCGCGCGCCATGAAAAACATGGGTCTGTCGCGACTGGTGCTGGTCGAACCGCGCCTGTTTCCGCACCACGAGGCCGATGCTCGCGCCTCGGGTGCCGGTGACATCCTTGAAAACGCGCAAGTCGTCGCCACCCTGGAAGACGCTTTGGTCGGCTGCAATCTGGTGCTCGGTACCAGCGCCCGTGACCGCCGAATCCCTTGGCCACTGCTGGATCCGCGCGAATGCGGCACCAAAGTGGTCGAGGAAGCCGGGCAGGGCGCAGAAATCGCTTTGGTGTTCGGTCGTGAAGATTCCGGCCTGACCAATGACGAGCTGCAGCGATGTCACTTTCACGTGCACATCCCCTCCGATCCTGAGTTCAGTTCGCTGAACCTCGGGGCGGCGGTGCAGGTGTTGAGCTATGAAGTGCGCATGGCCTGGCTGGCCGCACAAGGTCAGCCGAGCAAGATCGAGAAAGAAGAAGTGGCCTCGGTGAAAAGCGCCGAGCTGGCGACCATGGATGAGCTGGAGCGCTTTTATGAGCATCTGGAGCAGACGCTGGTCGCTATCGAATTCCTCGATCCCGAGAAACCACGGCACTTGATGGCGCGCCTGCGCCGGTTGTACGGACGCAGCTCGGTCAGCCGGGCGGAAATGAATATTTTGCGTGGCATCCTCACGGAAACCCAAAAAGCGGCCCGTGGTGAGCTTCTAAAGCGGAAGGACTAAATGATGTTTGAGCGTTTGCGTGAAGATATCCAGAGCGTGTTCCATCGAGACCCGGCGGCGCGTAACGCTTTTGAAGTTCTGACCTGCTACCCCGGCATGCATGCGATCTGGATCCATCGACTGGCCGGCATGCTGTGGCGTAACGAGCTGAAATGGCTGGCGCGGCTGGTGTCGAACTTCGGTCGCTGGCTGACCGGGATCGAAATTCATCCGGGCGCCAAAGTCGGTCGACGCTTCTTTATCGACCACGGCATGGGCATCGTCATTGGTGAAACCGCCGAGATTGGCGATGACGTGACCATTTATCAGGGTGTGACCCTCGGTGGCACCAGTTGGAACAAAGGTAAGCGCCACCCGACGCTGGGCGACGGTGTTGTTGTGGGTGCGGGCGCCAAAGTGCTTGGCCCGTTCACCGTCGGCGCCGGTGCCAAGGTCGGTTCTAATGCTGTTGTGACTAAAGAAGTGCCGCCGGGCGCCACGGTAGTGGGAATTCCGGGGCGGATCATCGTCAAATCCGACGAAGAGCAGGATGCCAAGCGCAAGGCCATGGCCGAGAAGATCGGTTTTGATGCCTATGGCGTCAGCGAAGACATGCCCGACCCGGTGGCGCGCGCCATCGGTCAGTTGCTCGATCACCTGCAAGCGGTGGACGGACGGCTGGAAGGGATGTGCGGCGCGCTGAAGGATCTGGGCAGCAATTACTGTGCGAAAGATCTGCCTGAGCTGCGCGAAGAAGACTTCGCCTGCGTCAAAGGCAAAGACGAATCCAAAGCCAGCTAGCGCCCCTGTAGGAGCTGCCGAAGGCTGCGATCTTTTGACTTTGCTTTCCATAAAATCAAAAGATCGCAGCCTGCGGCAGCTCCTACAGAGGCTTGCGCCGGCCGGTGTGCCATTACGCCGCAGACCCTGCTATCATTCGCGCGCTCTTTTGCGGGTAATCCTGACTAAAGTACTAGGTCTTAAAGTTGACTTAAATACTCGGGAATTGCATACTCGCCCCATTCTGAACTCCGTGGTAACTGTCCATGCGACTGACTACAAAAGGCCGATACGCCGTGACCGCCATGCTTGACCTGGCGTTGCACGCGCAGCACGGGCCCGTGTCCCTGGCCGATATCTCCGAGCGCCAAGGCATATCCCTGTCCTACCTCGAACAGCTGTTCGCCAAGCTGCGCCGCAGCAACCTGGTTTCCAGTGTTCGCGGCCCGGGTGGTGGCTACCAGTTGTCCCGCGACATGCAGGGCATCCAGGTCGCCCAGGTGATCGATGCGGTAAACGAATCGGTTGATGCCACCAAATGCCAGGGCCAGGGCGATTGCCATTCCGGCGATACGTGCCTGACTCACCATCTGTGGTGCGATTTGAGCCTGCAGATTCACGAATTTCTAAGTGGTATCAGCTTGGCTGATCTTGTAACTCGCCGTGAGGTGCAAGAAGTAGCCCAGCGTCAGGACCAGCGTCGTTGCAACAGCAAGGCGCCACGCCTGGACAAGATTGAAGCGTCCGCCGTCGAATGACAGCCGAAGAGCTAGCGGTACGCCAGCCCTGATTTAGGAGATAGTCCATGAAATTGCCGATTTACCTTGATTACTCTGCGACCACCCCGGTCGATCCGCGCGTTGCGCAAAAAATGAGTGAATGCCTGCTGGTTGACGGAAACTTCGGTAACCCGGCGTCCCGTTCCCACGTATTTGGCTGGAAAGCTGAAGAGTCCGTCGAAAACGCCCGTCGTCAAGTGGCCGATCTGGTCAACGCCGATCCGCGCGAAATCGTCTGGACCTCCGGTGCCACTGAGTCCGACAACCTGGCAATCAAGGGTGCGGCACATTTCTATGGTTCCAAGGGCAAACACCTGATCACCTCGAAGATTGAGCACAAGGCTGTCCTCGACACCATGCGCCAACTGGAGCGTGAAGGTTTCGAAGTGACCTACCTCGAGCCAACTGAAGACGGTCTGATCACCCCGGCGATGATTGAAGCGGCACTGCGCGAAGACACCATCCTGGTCTCCGTGATGCACGTGAACAACGAGATCGGCACCGTCAACGACATCGCCGCGATCGGCGAAATGCTCCGCGCCAAGGGCATTCTGTTCCACGTCGACGCCGCTCAGTCCACTGGCAAGGTCGAAATCGACCTGCAGAAGCTGAAAGTCGACATGATGTCGTTCTCCGCCCACAAAACCTACGGCCCTAAAGGCATCGGTGCGCTGTACGTCAGCCGCAAGCCGCGTGTGCGCATCGAAGCGACCATGCACGGTGGCGGTCACGAGCGTGGCATGCGTTCCGGCACCCTGGCGACTCACCAGATCGTCGGCATGGGCGAGGCGTTCCGTGTGGCCAAAGAAGACATGGCTGCTGAAAACGTCCGTATCAAAGCGTTGAGCGACCGCTTCTACAAGCAGGTCGAGCATCTGGAAGAGCTGTACGTCAACGGCAGCCTGACCGCCCGCGTTCCGCACAACCTGAACCTGAGCTTCAACTACGTTGAAGGCGAGTCGCTGATCATGGCGCTCAAGGATCTGGCGGTATCGTCCGGTTCGGCGTGCACCTCGGCGTCGCTGGAGCCTTCGTACGTACTGCGCGCCCTGGGCCGCAACGACGAACTGGCACACAGCTCGATCCGCTTCACCTTCGGCCGTTTCACCACCGAAGAAGAAATCGACTACGCCGCGCAGAAAGTCTGCGAGGCCGTTACCAAGCTGCGCGCTTTGTCGCCGCTGTGGGACATGTACAAAGACGGCGTCGATATCTCGAAAATCGAGTGGGCGGCACACTAAATATAGAAGCCGCCAGATACAGATCCTGTAGCGACGTGGCGGTTTACGCAGCGCAGTTGCAGGGTCTCAAGAGCGGCCCTGATGAGTGAGGATTGAGAATCATGGCTTACAGCGAAAAGGTCATCGACCACTACGAAAACCCGCGCAACGTCGGCAAGATGAACGCGGAAGATCCTGATGTCGGCACCGGCATGGTCGGCGCTCCGGCATGCGGCGACGTGATGCGTCTGCAAATCAAGGTCAACGACGCCGGCATCATCGAAGATGCCAAGTTCAAGACCTACGGCTGCGGTTCGGCTATCGCTTCCAGCTCCCTCGCCACCGAGTGGATGAAGGGCAAGACCCTGGACGAAGCAGAAACCATCAAGAACACTCAGCTGGCCGAAGAACTGGCCCTGCCGCCAGTGAAAATTCACTGCTCGGTACTGGCTGAAGACGCTATCAAAGCGGCTGTTCGCGATTACAAGCAGAAGAAAGGCTTGATCTGACTTTCTGGATTTGGCGACGAGTAAGGAGTCACCGATGGCTATCAGCATGACAGAAGCGGCTGCTCGACACGTGCGGCGCTCCCTCGACGGGCGCGGCAAAGGTGAAGGGATTCGTCTGGGTGTTCGCACCACAGGCTGTTCCGGCCTTGCCTACGTGCTGGAGTTTGTCGACGAGGTGGTTGCAGAGGATCAGGTGTTCGAAAGTCACGGCGAAAAAGTGATCATCGACCCGAAAAGCCTCGCTTACCTGGACGGCACCGAGCTCGATTTCGTCAAGGAAGGATTGAACGAAGGCTTCAAGTTCAACAACCCCAACGTACGCGGTGAATGTGGCTGCGGCGAAAGCTTCAACATCTGAGGCTTGTCGTGGGTATTCCTTGTCATTTCGCTTTATTCGAGCTGCAACCGAGTTTCCGTCTGGATCTCGAGCAGTTGGCCACGCGCTACCGTGAGTTGGCGCGCGGCGTTCATCCTGACCGCTTCGCCGACGCTTCCGAGCGTGAGCAGCGAACCGCACTCGAGCAGTCTGCACGGCTCAACGACGCCTATCAGACGCTCAAGAGTCCGGCCCAGCGCGCACGCTACCTGCTGACCATCAGCGGGCATGAAGTGCCGATGGAAGTCACTGTCCATGATCCCGAGTTTCTTCTGCAGCAGATGCAATGGCGCGAAGAGCTTGAAGACCTCCAGGACAGTGCCGACCTCGACGGTGTCGCGGTGTTCAAGCGTCGCTTGAAAGTGGCTCAGGAAGAACTCAACGAAAGCTTCGCAGCCTGTTGGGATGATGCGGCGCAACGCGAACAGGCCGAACGCCTGATGCGGCGCATGCAGTTCCTCGACAAGCTCACCTACGAAGTGCGCCAGCTAGAAGAGCGCCTCGACGATTAACCCAGTGCCGCTTCGGTCGCACGCCTGATATACAGATAAGTCCTGATCACGATGGCCCTACTGCAGATCGCCGAACCCGGCCAAAGTCCTCAACCGCACCAGCGTCGTCTGGCTGTGGGGATCGACTTGGGCACTACCAATTCGCTGGTCGCTGCGTTGCGCAGTGGTCTTTCCGAACCGTTGGCCGATGCAAACGGGCAGGTCATCCTGCCGTCCGCTGTGCGTTACCACGCCGATCACGTCGAAGTCGGCGAGTCGGCGAAGCTGGCCGCCGCGTCCGATCCTTTGAATACTGTGCTGTCGGTCAAGCGCTTGATGGGTCGTGGTCTGTCCGACGTCAAGCAATTGGGCGACCAGTTGCCGTACCGCTTTGTCGGTGGCGAATCGCACATGCCGTTCATCGACACCGTGCAAGGCCCGAAAAGCCCGGTCGAAGTCTCCGCCGATATCCTCAAGGTGCTGCGTCAGCGCGCTGAAGCGACCTTGGGTGGCGAGCTGGTTGGCGCGGTGATCACCGTTCCGGCTTACTTCGATGATGCTCAGCGTCAAGCCACCAAAGATGCGGCCAAACTCGCCGGTCTGAACGTGCTGCGTCTGCTCAACGAGCCGACTGCGGCCGCTGTGGCGTACGGTCTGGATCAGCATGCCGAAGGCCTGGTCGCTATCTATGACCTGGGCGGCGGTACTTTCGATATCTCTATTCTGCGTCTGACCGGCGGTGTTTTTGAAGTGCTGGCCACTGGCGGTGATAGCGCGCTGGGCGGCGATGACTTCGATCACGCGATTGCCGGCTGGATCATCGAGAGCGCCGGGCTGTCCGCCGATCTCGATCCGGGCGCACAACGTAATCTGCTGCAAACCGCTTGCGCGGCCAAAGAAGCCCTGACCGACTCGGCCAGTGTTGAAGTGGCCTACGGCGACTGGAAAGCACCGCTGACCCGCGAAGCCTTCGATGCGCTGATCGAGCCAATGGTCGCGCGCAGCCTGAAAGCTTGCCGCCGCGCCGTGCGCGACTCCGGCATCGAACTGGACGACGTACACGCTGTGGTTATGGTTGGCGGTTCGACTCGCGTTCCTCGCGTTCGCGAAGCCGTTGCCGAAGCCTTTGGTCGTCAGCCTCTGACCGAAATCGACCCGGATCAAGTGGTGGCCATCGGTGCTGCGATTCAGGCCGATACCCTGGCGGGCAACAAGCGCGATGGCGGCGAACTGCTGCTGCTCGACGTGATTCCACTGTCCCTGGGGCTGGAAACCATGGGCGGTTTGATGGAGAAGGTGATTCCGCGCAACACCACCATCCCCGTCGCTCGCGCACAAGATTTCACTACGTACAAAGACGGCCAGTCGGCCATGGCGATCCACGTTCTGCAGGGTGAGCGCGAGCTGATCAGTGACTGCCGCTCGCTGGCGCGCTTCGAATTGCGTGGCATTCCAGCGATGGTCGCCGGTGCAGCGAAAATTCGCGTGACCTTCCAGGTCGATGCCGACGGTCTGCTCAGCGTGTCTGCCCGTGAGTTGGGTTCGGGCGTTGAGGCGAGCATTCAGGTCAAGCCGTCTTACGGTCTGACCGACGGCGAAATCGCCAAGATGCTCAAGGATTCGTTCCAGCACGCCAATGACGACAAGGTCGCCCGCGTTCTGCGCGAGCAACAAGTCGATGCCCAGCGCCTGATCGAAGCGGTGCAGGGCGCTCTGGAGGTTGATGGCGAGCGTTTGCTCGACGCCGAAGAGCGCATGGTCATCGACCTGCAACTGCAGGAACTGGCCGAACTGATGAAAGGTACCGATGGTTACGCCATCGAGCAGCAGACCAAGCGTCTGTCGCAAGTGACCGATGCTTTTGCTGCCCGCCGCATGGATCTGACGGTGAAAGCCGCTCTGTCGGGGCGCAATCTGAATGAAATCGAGGATATCTGATGCCGCAGGTCATTTTTCTGCCCCACGAGAAGTTCTGCCCTGAAGGCATGGTGGTCGAGGCTGCGCCCGGCACATCGATTCTCGAACTGGCCCACGAACACCACATCGAGATGGAAAGCGCCTGCGGCGGCGTCTGCGCTTGCACCACCTGCCACTGCATCATCCGCGAGGGTTTCGACTCGATGGAAGAGGCTGACGAGCTGGAAGAGGACTTCCTCGATCGTGCCTGGGGTCTGGAAGCGCAATCGCGTCTGGCCTGTCAGGCTATCGTTGGTGAAGAAGACATCACCGTCGAAATTCCGAAATATTCGCTTAACCATGCGGCTGAAGCGCCGCACTGACTGGTAAGACTGTCATGAGCTACGGTTGGAATGATGTTCAACGTATTGCAGAAGAACTGGCCGAGGCCCATGCCGGCGTCGATCCATATTCTGTAGGTTTTGTCCGTTTGCAGCAGATGATCCTTGATCTGCCTGACTTCGATGGCACTTCTGGCCGTGTCGGCGAGAAGGTGCTGGAAGCGGTTCAGGAGCTCTGGGCCAAAGAATTGGACTGATCGTCTCGCAGGTTAGGCAATACCCAAGAACCCGCGTATAATTCGCGGGTTTAATTTTTCGCAAATTACCGTTTCTGGAGTTACACCATGGCTGTTCAACGCACTTTCTCCATCATCAAGCCTGACGCTGTTGCAAAAAACGTCATCGGCGAAATCACCACTCGTTTCGAAAAAGCCGGCCTGCGCGTTGTAGCTTCGAAACTGAAGCAACTGTCCAAAGCTGAAGCTGAAGGCTTCTACGCTGAGCACAGCGCTCGTGGTTTCTTCGGCGACCTGGTTGCTTTCATGATCTCCGGCCCTGTTGTTGTTCAGGTTCTGGAAGGCGAAAACGCTATCGCTCTGAACCGTGAGCTAATGGGCGCTACCAACCCTAAAGAAGCTGCTGCCGGCACCATCCGCGCTGACTTCGCTGATTCCATCGACGCCAACGCTGTTCACGGTTCGGACTCCGAAGCCGCAGCTGCTCGTGAAATCTCGTACTTCTTCGCAGCTACTGAAGTAACCACTCGCTAAGCATTGGCTTAAGAGTGAAGGTGAATCCATGACTACATCGACTGTAAAAACCAACCTGCTGGGTCTGACTCAACAGGAAATGGAAAAATTCTTCGACTCAATCGGGGAGAAGCGTTTCCGTGCCGGTCAGGTAATGAAATGGATTCACCACTTTGGTGTCGATGATTTCGACGCCATGACGAACGTCAGCAAGGCCTTGCGCGACAAGCTCAAGGTTATTGCTGAAGTCCGTGGTCCGGAAGTGGTCAGCGAGGACATCTCCACCGACGGCACCCGTAAGTGGGTGGTGCGTGTGGCGTCCGGCAGCTGCGTCGAGACCGTGTACATTCCCCAGGGCAAACGCGGCACTTTGTGCGTTTCGTCCCAGGCAGGCTGTGCCCTGGATTGCAGTTTCTGCTCCACCGGCAAGCAAGGCTTCAATAGCAACCTCACCGCCGCCGAAGTCATCGGTCAGGTGTGGATTGCCAACAAATCTTTCGGCAGTGTCCCGGCAACAGTCGACCGTGCCATCACCAACGTGGTGATGATGGGCATGGGTGAGCCGCTGCTGAACTTCGACAACGTCGTCGCCGCCATGCATCTGATGATGGATGACCTCGGCTACGGGATCTCCAAGCGCCGCGTGACCCTGTCCACCTCGGGCGTGGTGCCGATGATCGATGAGCTGGCCAAGCACATCGACGTCTCCCTTGCGTTGTCCCTGCACGCACCGAATGACGCATTGCGTAACCAATTGGTGCCGATCAACAAGAAATATCCGCTTAAGATGCTGCTCGAGTCGTGCCAGCGCTACATGTCGTCCCTGGGCGAAAAACGTGTGCTGACCATCGAGTACACCTTGCTCAAAGACATCAACGACAAGGTTGAACACGCCGTTGAGATGGTCGAGTTGCTGAAAAACATTCCGTGCAAGATCAACCTGATTCCGTTCAACCCGTTCCCGCATTCCGGGTACGAGCGTCCGAGCAACAACGCGATTCGTCGTTTCCAGGATCAGTTGCATCAGGCCGGTTTCAACGTCACTGTCCGCACCACCCGTGGTGAAGACATCGACGCCGCATGTGGTCAATTGGTAGGGCAGGTGCTGGATCGCACCCGTCGCAGCGAACGTTATATCGCCGTGCGTGAGTTGAGCGCCGACAGCGATCTGGCACAGAACGCCGCGAACACTAACTAAGAGAGGATCTCTATGTCCCTGCGCTTTGCGCTGCTGTTGCTGTTGGCCAGCCTGTGTGCTGGTTGTGTCCTGTCGGGTGATTACAACCCGATGAAGACCAGCAAGGGCCGCGATGAAGCGCGGGCTGCCTACGTGCAGTTGGGGCTGGGGTACTTGCAGCAAGGCATGACCGAGCGGGCCAAGGTGCCGTTGAAGAAGGCGCTGGAACTCGACAGTTCGGATCCAGACGCCAATGCCGCGCTCGGTTTGGTGTTTCAAGCCGAAATGGAGCCTGCACTGGCCGACGAGCATTTCCGCAAGGCCTTGTCCTCGCGTCCCGCCGATGCCCGTATCCTCAACAACTACGGCAGTTTTCTATACGAAGAACAGCGTTATAAAGAAGCCTACGAGCGTTTTGAACAGGCGGCCGCCGATACCCTGTATCCTGAGCGCTCGCGTGTGTTCGAGAACCTCGGCATGACGGCGGCGAAACTCGGTCAGCGTGATGTCGCGCAGCAGCAACTGGAAAAAGCCTTGCGGCTGAACCGTCAACAACCGCGCGCATTGCTGGAAATGGCTGAGTTGTCCTTCGAAGACAGGCATTATGTGCCCGCGCGTGACTATTACGACCGTTTCAGCCTGCTGACCGAACAAAATGCACGTAGTCTATTGCTCGGCGTTCGGCTGGCAAAAGTGTTTGAAGATCGCGACAAGGCCGCCAGTTATGGCCTGCAATTAAAACGACTCTATCCCGGTACGCCGGAATATCAGCAATACCTGTCGGAGCAATGATGAAAGCGGCGCATCCCGAAGTTGTAGCAGCGAATCGCGTTAACCCCGGTGAGACCCTGCGCCAGGCCCGCGAAAGCAATGGCTGGTCGCTGGCCGAAGTGGCCCTCAAGCTCAACCTCACCGTGACGTCTCTGGGCAATCTTGAAGCCGGTGCTTTCGACAAGCTGCCGGGGCATACCTTTGCTCGCGGTTATATTCGCGCGTATGCCAAATTGCTCGGCATGGACCAGACCGTTCTGGTTCAGCAGTTCGACCAGTCCACCGGCACCGACTCCCAAGGCAGCAACGTTCACGCCTTGGGCCGTATCGAAGAGCCTGTGCGGGTTTCCCACACTATTTTGCGTATCGTCAGCCTGTTGTTGCTGATCGCGGTCATCGGCGGTGGTTTCGTCTGGTGGCAGGATCAGACCTCGCTGCGTACCAAGGACTTCACCAGCCTGACGCCGGAACACGTTGAAGTCGAAGGCGCCGACGGCACCACGCAGATTCACCCGATCGACGAGCCGGAGGACCAGGCGGTCGCCGAAGGTCAGGCCGAGGGCGCGACGGCTTTGGCGCTGCCGCAATCGGAAACCACCGCTGAATCCACCGGTGCCGAAGCTACTGCTCCTGCAACATCGACTGCGCCAGCAACGCCGACCGCTCCAGCGGTTGCGCCGACTGCGCCGGTTCACACGCCAGCGCCAGTGGTTGCCACCCCGGCAACACCTGCTCCGGCTGTGCCTGCCACACCAGCTCCAACCACGACTGCACCGATCGCCCCAACCGTGGCTCCAGTGGCACCAGTAGCTGGCGAAGGTCAGGTGTCGATGCAGTTCGTTGCCGATTGCTGGACGCAAGTCACCGATGGCAGCGGCAAAGTGTTGTTCAGTGGTCTCAAGCGTAAGGGCGATAGCCTCGCCGTTGCCGGCAAGCCACCGTTTGCCGTCCGCCTGGGCTACGCTCGCGGCGCGCAGGTCAGCTACAACGGCCAGCCGGTCGATGTCGCTCCGTTCACCAGTGGCGAGACTGCTCGCCTGAAGTTGGGTCAATAAGTCATGCACGGCGAATCTCCAATCAAACGTCGCGTTTCGCGCAAGATCTGGGTCGGCAACGTACCGGTGGGCGGCGATGCGCCGATCGCTGTGCAGAGCATGACCAACAGCGACACCAATGACGTTGCCGCCACTGTTGCGCAAATCAATCGTCTGGAAGCCGCCGGCGTCGACATCGTCCGCGTATCGGTACCGGATATGGACGCCGCCGAGGCGTTCGGCAAGATCAAACAACTGGTCAAAGTGCCGTTGGTTGCCGACATCCACTTCGACTACAAGATCGCTCTGCGCGTAGCCGAACTGGGCGTCGACTGCCTGCGCATCAACCCGGGCAACATCGGTCGCGAAGACCGTGTTCGTGCTGTGGTCGATGCCGCGCGTGATCGCGGGATCCCGATCCGCATCGGCGTCAACGCCGGCTCGCTGGAAAAAGACCTGCAAAAGAAATACGGCGAGCCGACCCCAGCCGCGCTGGTTGAGTCTGCTTTGCGTCACGTTGAACACCTCGAACGCCTGAATTTCCAAGACTTCAAGGTCAGCGTGAAGGCCTCCGACGTATTTATGGCCGTCGAAGCCTACCGCTTGCTGGCGAAAGAAATCGTCCAGCCGCTGCACCTGGGCATCACCGAAGCCGGTGGATTGCGTTCGGGCACAGTGAAATCCGCCGTGGGCCTAGGTATGCTGCTCGCCGAAGGGATTGGCGATACTATCCGCATCTCGCTGGCGGCCGATCCGGTCGAGGAAGTGAAGGTCGGTTACGACATTCTCAAGTCTTTGCATCTGCGTTCCCGTGGCATCAACTTCATCGCCTGCCCGAGCTGCTCGCGGCAGAACTTCGATGTGGTGAAAACCATGAACGAGCTGGAAGGGCGCCTTGAAGACCTGCTGGTGCCGCTGGATGTCGCGGTAATCGGTTGTGTGGTCAACGGCCCCGGCGAAGCCAAGGAAGCCCATATCGGCTTGACCGGCGGCACGCCAAACCTGATTTACATCGACGGCAAGCCGGCGCAGAAACTGACGAATGACAATCTGGTGGACGAGCTGGAAAGGCTGATCCGCCAGAAAGCGGCCGAAAAGGTCGAAGCTGACGCTGCCGTAATTGCGCGCGGCTGACCCTGACTGAAGAGCCGAACGAATTTAAGGATTTAAAGTGAGCAAGTCATTGCAAGCCATTCGTGGCATGAACGACATCCTGCCCGAACAGACTCCCCTGTGGCGTTATTTAGAGGGCACCGTTGCGCGTCTGCTGGATAACTACGGTTACAAGCAGATCCGCATGCCGATCGTCGAGTTCACCGAGCTGTTCAAGCGCTCGATCGGTGAAGTGACCGACATCGTCGAAAAAGAGATGTACACCTTCGAAGACCGCAACGGCGACTCCCTGACCCTGCGTCCGGAAGGCACTGCGGCGTGCGTGCGTGCGGTGCTTGAGCACGGCATCACCGGCGGTGGCCAGGTGCAGAAACTCTGGTACATCGGTCCGATGTTCCGCCACGAGCGTCCGCAGAAAGGCCGTTATCGCCAGTTCCACCAGATCGGTCTGGAGGTGTTTAACCTCGACGGTCCGGACATCGATGCCGAGCTGATCATCATGACCTGGCGCCTGTGGGGCGAGCTGGGCATCCGTGATGCGGTCAAACTCGAACTCAACAGCCTCGGCACCAGCGAGTCCCGTGGGCGTTATCGTGAAGCGCTGGTCGAGTACCTCTCGGCGCACCACGACAAGCTCGACGAAGACAGTCAGCGTCGTCTGAAAACCAACCCGCTGCGCGTTCTCGACACCAAAAATGCCGACACTCAAGCGGTGCTGGTCGATGCGCCGAAAATGGCCGACTACCTCGATGACGAGTCGCGTGCACACTTCGACGGTTTGAAAGCGCGTCTGGATGCCGTCGGCATTCCGTACGTACTCAATCCGAAGCTGGTGCGTGGCCTCGATTACTACAGCAAAACCGTTTTCGAATGGGTCACCGACAAGCTCGGCGCCCAGGGCACTGTTTGCGCGGGCGGTCGTTACGACGGTCTGGTCGAGCAAATGGGCGGCAAGCCGACCACCGGCGTTGGTTTCGCCATGGGCATCGAGCGTCTGGTATTGATGCTCGAAACCCTTGAGCAGATCCCGGAAGAAATCTCCCGTCAGGTCGATGTCTACCTCTGCGCCTTCGGTGAAGAGGCCGAGCTGGCCGGTCTGGCCCTGGCTGAACGGGTTCGCGATCAACTTCCAAACCTGCGCCTGCAAGTCAATGCCGGCGCCGGCAGCTTCAAAAGCCAGTTCAAGAAAGCCGACAAGAGCGGTGCGCTGTACGCACTGATCCTCGGTGACGACGAAATGGCCCAGCAAGTGGTAGGTTTCAAACCCCTGCGTGGCCAGGGCGAACAACAAAGCATTGCCTGGGATGCGCTCGCCGCTCACCTGGCCACCTGCGTCGTGCAGGGTTGAAGCTGTCTAAACAGCCGATTTAGCGATTAAGGAGTATTGGGGTGTCGAGTACCGAAGACGAACAGTTGGCGGATTTGAAGGACTGGTGGACACGCAACGGCAAACCTCTGGTCACCGGCGGCCTGTTGGCGCTGGTCATCGTGTTCGGCTGGCAGGCTTATCACAAATATCAGGGCAACCAGTCGCAAGGCGCCTCGGTGCTCTATCAGCAATTGCTGGAAACCACGCTGACGCCTGACGGCAAGCCTGATGCTGCCCGCGTTGCGGATCTGGCCGGCAAGCTCAACAGCGAATTCGGCGGTACTGCCTACGCGCAGTACGGCAGCCTGTTCGTCGCCAAAGTGGCGGTCGACAGCGGCAAGCTGGACGACGCCGCGACCGAGCTGAAAGCCATCGTCGACAAACCGGCCAACCCGGCGCTGGGCGAAATCGCCCGTCAGCGTCTGGCACAGGTATTGGGTGCGCTGAACAAAGCTGAAGACGGTCTGAAACTGCTCGACGGCGACGCCGACAAAGCGTTCCTGGCTACTCGCGAAGAACTCAAGGGCGACCTGCTGGTGCAGCTGGGCCGTACCGATGACGCGAACAAGGCGTATCAAAAAGCCAAGGCGGCACTGTCGGATGAAGCGGCGGTCGGTGGCCTTCAAATCAAGCTCGACGACCTGGCCAAAGGGGATGCGTGACGTGATCCGTTGGAAGCATGCAGCATTGCTGGCTCTGGCCCTTCTGGCCGCGGGTTGCAGCAGCAACAGCAAAAAAGAATTGCCACCGGCTGAACTGACCGACTTCAAAGAAGAAGTGGTTCTGCAAAAGCAGTGGAGTCGTTCGATCGGTGACGGTCAGGGCGAAACCTACAACATGCTGGTGCCGGCGATCGACGGTGACACCATCTACGCCGCCGATGTGACCGGCGTAGTGATGGGCATGGATCGCAGCAACGGCGACGTGAAGTGGAAGCAAGACCTTGAACTGCCTGTCTCCGGCGCCGTTGGCGTGGGTTACGGTCTGGTTCTGATTGGTACGCTGCGTGGCGAAGTCGTCGCTCTGGACGCCAGCAATGGTGAAGAGAAGTGGCGCGCTCGCGTCAACAGCGAAGTACTCGCGCCGCCGGCCAACAACGGCGACGTCGTGGTGGTGCAGACTCAGGACGACCGTCTGATCGGTCTGGATGCCTCCACCGGTACTCAGCGCTGGGTGTATGACAGCACCCCGGCCGTTCTGACCCTGCGTGGCACCAGTGCACCGCTGGTCACCAATCGCCTCGCGGTGGCTGGCCTGTCGACCGGTAAAGTGGTCGCTCTGGACATTTCCAACGGCGTGCCGGTCTGGGAACAACGCATTGCGATTCCGCAAGGTCGTTCGGAACTGGAGCGCGTGGTCGACATCGACGGCGGTCTGCTGTTGTCCGGCGGCACCCTGTACGTTGCCAGCTATCAGGGTCGCGTTGCGGCACTGGATCTGGAAAGCGGTCGTCAACTCTGGCAGCGCGATGCGTCGAGCTACGCCGGTATTGCTCAGGGTTTCGGCAGCGTTTACGTGAGCCTGTCTTCGGGCACTGTTGAAGGCGTCGACGAGCGTTCCACCACAGCATTGTGGAGCAACGATTCGCTGGCTCGCCGTCAACTGTCGGCTCCGGAAGTGTTCTCCAGCTATGTAGCAGTGGGTGACCTGGAAGGTTATCTGCACCTGTTGAGTCAGGTTGACGGCCGTTTCGTCGGCCGTGAGCGCATCGACAGCGACGGCCTGCGTGCCCGTCCGCTGGTGGTGGGTGACACGATTTATGTGTATGGCAACAGCGGCAAACTGGAAGCCCTGACCATCAAGTAACAACTATGCTTGGGGATAACACCCCAGGCAGCTTCACTAGTGGAAGTGAACCTGTTCACTCCCACAGTGTTGCCCCGAGCACCAGCCGCTGCCTCGCAGCGGCTTTTGTATTTTCTGAAATAACGAAGTGGAGAGCCGCATGGTTCCCGTAATCGCCCTGGTGGGCCGACCGAACGTCGGCAAGTCCACCTTGTTCAACCGCCTGACCAGGACTCGCGACGCCATCGTCGGCGACTTGTCCGGTCTGACCCGTGATCGCCAGTACGGTGAGGCCAAGTGGCAAGGGCGTTCCTACATTCTGGTCGACACCGGTGGTATCTCCGGTGACGAGCACGGTATGGACGAAAAAATGGCCGAGCAGTCGCTGCTGGCCATTGAAGAAGCAGATGTTGTGCTGTTCCTGGTAGATGCCAAGGCCGGTTTCACCGCCGCCGACCAGATGATCGCCGAACACCTGCGCAAACGTAACAAGCGTTCCTACGTGGTTGCCAACAAGGTCGACAACATCGACCCGGAAATGGCCCGCGCTGAATTCGCACCACTGGGCATGGGCCACGCGATTCCGATCGCTGGTGCTCACGGCCGTGGCATCACGCAGATGCTGGAAATCGCCCTGGGTGATTTCCCGCGTGATGAAGAAGAGCCGGAAGACGGCGAAGAAGAAATCGTTGCCGAAGGTGAGGAAGCCAAGCGCATTCCTGGCCCGAGTGAAAAAGACGGGATCAAGATCGCTATCATCGGTCGTCCGAACGTCGGCAAATCGACCCTGGTCAACCGTATGCTCGGTGAAGACCGGGTAATCGTTTATGACCAGCCCGGCACCACCCGCGACAGTATCTACATCCCGTTCGAGCGGAATGAAGAGAAGTACACGCTGATCGACACCGCCGGTGTGCGCAAGCGCGGCAAGATCCACGAAGAAGTCGAAAAATTCTCCGTGGTCAAAACCCTGCAAGCGATCAAAGACGCCAACGTGGTGATCTTTGTGATGGACGCCCGTGAAGGTGTGGTCGATCACGACCTCAACCTGCTCGGCTTCGCCATCGAGTCGGGTCGTGCGCTGGTGATCGCGATCAACAAGTGGGACGGCATGACGCCGAGCGAGCGCGACTTCGTCAAGGTCGAGCTGCAGCGTCGTCTGTTCTTCGTTGACTACGCTGACATCCACTTCATCTCGGCACTGCACGGCACTGGCGTGGGCAACCTCTACGCGTCCGTACAGAACTCGTTCAAGTCCGCGGTTACCCGCTGGCCGACCAACCGTCTGACCCAGATTCTGGAAGACGCGGTGGGCGAGCACGCACCACCGATGGTCAACAACCGCCGGATCAAGCTGCGTTACGCTCACTTGGGTGGTGCTAACCCGCCGATCATCGTGATCCACGGTAACCAGATCGAGAAAGTGCCGAAGTCGTATGTGCGCTATCTGGAGAATACTTACCGTCGTGTGCTCAAGCTGGTCGGTACGCCGATCCGCATCGAGTTCAAGGGCGGCGAGAACCCGTACGAAGGCAACAAAAACACCCTGACCGACCGCCAGGTCAACAGGAAGCGTCGGATGATGTCGCACAGCAAGAAAGCCGACAAGAAGCGCCGCGACAAGAAGTAAGGTCGCGGGTCATTGATCGTTCCCATGCTCCGCGCGGGAATGTATCCCGTGACGCTCTGCGTCACAAAAGCGGCGGGCGCAGAGCGTCCAAGGCTGCATTCCCACGCAGAGCGTGGGAACGATCAACTTGAGAGAAGGGTGCCATCCGGCGCCCTTTTTTTATGGGCGCCGGATGGGCTATCCTCGGGCTCTCCCGCGCCGTCGTCAGAGCCGGGTGTTGAGCAGGGAACCCCCGATGATCACCAGTAAGCTGCCGAATGTCGGCATCACTATTTTCACGCAGATGTCTCAGCTCGCGGCGCAGACCGGCGCGATCAACCTGTCCCAGGGTTTTCCTGATTTCGACGGCCCGCAGTCGCTGCGCGATGCGGTCGGTCGGCACATTGCCAGTGGCCACAACCAGTATTCGCCGATGACCGGTTTGCCGGCGCTGCGCGAACAGATTGCGCTGAAAATCGCGCGCAGCTACGGCGTGCAGGTCAGCGCCGACAGCGAAGTGACCGTCACTCCCGGTGCGACTCAAGCCATCTTCTGTGCGATTCAGGCGGTTATCCACAGCGGCGACGAAGTCATCGTGTTCGATCCATGCTACGACAGCTATGCACCGGCAACGGAATTGGCGGGCGGTCGTTGCGTGCATGTGCAGCTGAACCCGGTCGACTTCTCCATCGATTTCGAGCAACTCGCGGCGGCCCTGAGCCCGCGCACGAAAATGATCGTCATCAACACCCCGCACAACCCGAGCGGTGCCCTGATCACCCGCGCGGAACTGGATCAACTGGCAGCGCTGATCCGCGACCGCGACATCTATCTGATCAGCGATGAAGTCTACGAACACCTGGTCTTCGACGGCGTGCCCCACGTCAGCGTGCTCGCGCACGAAGAGCTCTATCAGCGCGCCTTCGTGGTCAGCTCGTTCGGCAAGACCTATCACGTCACGGGCTGGAAAACCGGCTATGTCGTTGCGCCGCCGGCACTGACCGCCGAACTGCGTAAAGTCCATCAGTACGTCAGCTTCTGCGGCGTGACACCGCTGCAATACGCGTTGGCCGATTACATGGCCGAGCACCCGGAGCACGTCGAAGAGTTGCCGGGTTTTTATCAGGCCAAACGCGACCTGTTCTGCGACCTGCTGGCCCCGTCGCGCTTCACCTTCAGCCGTGTCGCGGGCACCTATTTCCAACTGGTCGATTACTCGCAGATCCGTCCCGATTTGAACGACGTCGAGATGGCCATGTGGATGACCCGCGAACACGGCGTGGCAAGTATTCCGGTGTCGGTGTTCTACCAGAATCCACCGCAAGGCCAGCGCCTGGTGCGTCTGTGCTTTGCCAAACGCGAGGAGACGCTGCGTGAAGCGGCGGCGAAACTATGCGTGATCTGAGTGCATTACCCGATCTAAATCTGGCGCTGATCCAGACCACCCTGGCCTGGCACGACCGTCAGGCCAACTTCGAGCATTTCGAGCAGTTGCTGGAGCAGGCACAGGGCGCTGATCTGATCATCCTGCCGGAAATGTTCACCACCGGTTTCTCCATGGAATCAGAAACGCTCGCCGAAGCCGAGAATGGCCCGACCAGCAAATGGCTGCGGGTTCAGGCGGCGAAACTCGATGCGGTGATTACCGGCAGCGTGATTATTCAGGCGGCAGACGGCAGCCATCGTAATCGTCTGTTGTGGGCGCGGCCGGACGGCGAAGTGCTGCATTACGACAAGCGTCACCTGTTCCGCATGGCCGGTGAGCATAATCACTACACGCCCGGTGAGCGGCAGGTGCAGTTCGAACTGAAGGGTTGGCGTGTGCGTCCGCTGATTTGCTACGACCTGCGCTTCCCGGTGTGGAGCCGTGATTCGCAGGATACGGATTTGCTGCTGTACACCGCGAACTGGCCTGGTGCGCGGCGTTTGCACTGGAACCGTTTGCTGCCGGCGCGGGCGATCGAAAACCTTTGCTATGTGGCGGCGGTAAATCGCGTTGGCACTGATGGCAAGGGCTTCGCTTATACCGGTGACAGTCAGGTGCTGGATTTCCAGGGCGAGAGCTTGCTGGCGGCGGGGGAGGCGGACGGTGTGTTCAAGGTGGTGCTCGAAGCGGCACCATTGGCGACGTATCGCGAGCGCTTTCCAGCGAATCTGGATGCCGATACCTTCGAGTTCACCTGATTCCTGCAGCGCCTGACAGGACGCCTTCGCGAGCAAGCCCGCTCCCACAGGGGGAATGCATTCCAAATGTGGGAGCGGGCTTGCTCGCGAAAGGGCCGGCACAGGCAACCCAAAACCAGCAGACAAAAAAAGGCCCTGAAGCTTTAGCTTCGGGGCCTTTTGCATTTCAGCAGTCGTTTACGCCGCTTTCGCCTCAGGCTGGCTCAGCGAGCGGTTCAGCGCGCTGAACAGGGCCTTAAAGCTGGCCGTGGTGATGTTTTCATCGATACCCACGCCGTGCACCGCACGTTCGCCGTTCACACGCAGTTCGATATAGGCCGCCGCTTTGGCGTTGGTGCCAGCGCCGATTGCGTGTTCGTTGTAGTCCATGATCTCCACCGGAATCGGCAGGCCGGCGACCAGTGCTTCCAGCGCACCGTTGCCCTTGCCGCGCCAGTGCAGGTTGGTTTCGCCCTGACCTTTGCTCGCCACTTCCACTTCAACATTGCTGTTGCCGTTTTCTTCCTGCAGGCGATGGCTGACCAGCGCGTACGGGGTGTTGGCTTGCAGGTATTCGCTGATCAACAGCGAGTGAATCTGCTTGGCGGTCATCTCCAGACCGAGACGATCGGTTTCACGCTGCACAACCTGGCTGAATTCAATCTGCATGCGACGCGGCAGGCTGATGCCGTATTCCTGCTCCAGCAAGTAGGCGATGCCGCCCTTGCCCGACTGGCTGTTGACGCGAATCACCGCCTCGTAGCTGCGGCCGATGTCGGCCGGGTCGATCGGCAAGTACGGCACTTCCCACAGTGCGTCCGGTTTCTGCTGGGAGAAACCTTTGCGGATCGCATCCTGGTGCGAGCCGGAGAACGCGGTGTGCACCAGATCGCCAACGTACGGGTGACGCGGGTGAACCTGAATCTGGTTGCACTCTTCAACGACTTTGCGCACGCCGTCGATGTCGGAGAAGTCCAACTGCGGGTCGAGACCCTGGGTGTACATGTTCAATGCGACGGTGACGAGGTCGACGTTACCGGTACGCTCGCCATTGCCGAACAGGCAGCCTTCGACGCGATCAGCGCCCGCCATCAGGCCCAGCTCGGTGGCGGCGACGCCGGTGCCACGGTCGTTGTGGGTGTGCAGGCTGATGATCACGCTGTCACGACGATTGATGTTGCGGCCGAACCACTCGATCTGATCGGCGTAGATGTTCGGCGTCGCGCACTCAACGGTGGCGGGCAGGTTGAGGATCATCTTGTGCTCAGGCGTCGGGTTCCACACCTCGATCACCGCGTCACAGACTTCCTTGGCGAATTCCAGCTCGGTAGCGCTGAAGGTTTCCGGCGAGTATTCGAACGTCCACTCGGTGTCCGGCTGCATCGCGGCGTATTTGACGAACAGCTTGGCGGCGTTCACGGCGATGGCCTTGATGCCGTCCTTGTCCTGGTTGAAGACGATGCGACGGAAAGACGGCGAGGTGGCGTTGTACAAGTGAACGATGGCTTTCTTCGCGCCGCGCAGGGATTCGAAGGTGCGCTCGATCAAGTCTTCACGACCCTGGGTCAGCACCTGAATGGTGGTGTCGTCCGGGATGTGGCCTTCTTCGATGAGGGTGCGCACGAAGTCGAAGTCGGTTTGCGAAGCGGCCGGGAACGAGGCTTCGATTTCCTTCACGCCGACTTGCACCAGGGTTTTCCAGAAGCGCAGCTTTTTCACCGCGTCCATCGGCTCGATCAGCGACTGGTTGCCGTCACGCAGGTCGGAGCTGCACCAGATCGGCGCGGTGTCGATGGTCTTCGACGGCCAGGTGCGATCCGGCAGGTTGATGACAGGAAACGCGCGGTATTTCGAAGACGGGTCTTTGAGCATGCTCATCGGGAAATTCCTTATTGTCTGGGCCGAAAAAAGGCGGCCTGCCGGTGTTACGAATATGTTGGAAAAGCTCTGGGCGAGGCGCAGCGATTCAGCCTGGCAGTCGTGCGCTGACGAGGCACAGGCTGCGGTGCTGGCGAAGCTGAATGAGGGTGTGAGAGGTTTTCATGCCTTCAACCCTAACCGCGAGGGGAGAGGATGGCAAGCAGTCGAAAAAAATTGAGAGGAATACTCGGAAAGCGGGGTTTTGCGCGATTTTATTGTGCTTAAGTCTGTGAAGGTTGCGGATGTTTGCGTTAGGTTAGATTGGGGCGCAATTGAGGTTGGATGGGTGTCAGGGGGATTTGTGGGTTGGTTAAGCCGCCTTCGCGAGCAAGCCCGCTCCCACAGTGGATCGTGTTCACAACACGAATCCAATGTGGGAGCGGGCTTGCTCGCGAAGAGGCCGGTCGCCTCAATACATATTTAAGGCTGAAATGCACCAATGAAAATCGCCGGATCCACCCGCGCATCATTCAGGCTGACATTCCAGTGCATATGCGGCCCGGTCGCGCGGCCGGTCATGCCCACCTTGCCCACCACCGCGCCACGCGCCAGTTGCTGGCCGTCCTTCACGTCAATCTTCGACATATGGCAGAACATGCTGATAAAGCCCTGCCCATGGTCGACGAACACCGTGTTGCCATTAAAGAAGTAGTTGCCGATCAGAATTACCTTACCCGCCGCCGGGGTCTTGATCGGCGTGCCTGCCGGCACCGCAAAGTCGAGGCCCGCGTGCGGATTGCGTTCTTCACCATTAAAGAAGCGACGTACACCAAACTTGCTCGACAGCGGCCCGTTCACCGGTTTGTCCAACAGCAGATTGCTCGGCGTATTCGGGCTGAAACTGCGATAGGCCTTGATCTGCACGGCCAGCTCACCCTCGATGCGCTTGAGGTTCGACTGATCCGGATTGACCTGCTGCTTGTTCTTCAGGGTGATGTGCTGTTCCGGGTATTTCTTGCTGCCGACAGTAAACGGCAGATTACGGCCGCCACTGCTGATCTGCTGCGCACCCGGTTTGACCGTCAACGGCACGCCGACGATTGCCAGCCAGTTGTCCTGTTCCTTGACCACCAGCACCGGTTTGCCTTGATAGGTGGCGGTCGGCGCCTGCGCAGCAGTGCCCAGATCAACCACGGCGACGCCACCCGGCACCGGTTTGTTGAGCATGCGGGTAATGTAGCTGTCGGCATGGGCGTTGAAGGTCAGGCAGAGCAAAAACAGTGGAGCCAGAAAACGCGGCATGGATCAGTCCAGTAAAGAAAGGGTGACAGGCGTCAGGTGATTGTCCTCGACGCGCACTTGCAGTTCGCCTTCGCCGAGTTTGGCTTTCAAGCGCTGGCCGGTGTGGGTCTGCGCGGCGTTACGAATCGCATGGCCGCGCTCATCGAGCAGAATGCTGTAACCACGACCGAGGGTCGCCAACGGGCTGACCACGTGCAGCGTCTGCATCTGACTGTGCAATTGCAGACGACGGTTTTTCAGGCCTTCACGCATGGCACGCGGCAGACGCTCGGCGAGGCTGTCTAGACGCTGGCGCAACATCGCCAACTGGCGGCCTGGGTGTTGCCCGGCGAGGCGGGTTTCCAGACGGATCAGCCGTTCGCGACGGGTATTGAGACTGCGCTCGAAGGCCCGGCGCATGCGCATGTCCAAATCATCCAGACGTTGCGCTTGCTGGCGCAGACGTTCGCCGGGATGACGCAGGCGACGCGCCATGCCTTCGAGGCGCAGACGATCACGCATCAAACGGTCACGCATGCGCATGACCAAGCGGCGATGCAGGCTTTCGACCTGGCGGATCAGATGGCTCGAATCAGGCGCGAGCAATTCGGCAGCCGCAGATGGCGTCGGTGCGCGAACGTCAGCAACAAAGTCACTGATCGACACATCGGTTTCATGGCCAACCGCGCTGACAATCGGCGTCACGCAAGCATCGACGGCGCGGGCCACGGCTTCTTCGTTGAAACACCAGAGGTCTTCCAGCGAGCCGCCGCCACGGGCGAGGATCAGCGCATCGAAGCCACGGGCATCGGCCATTTTCAGCGCGCGAACGATTTGTGCGGTGGCTTCACGGCCCTGTACGGCGGTCGGAATCAGCGTCAACTGAACCTGCGGCGCACGACGGCGGAACACACTGATGATGTCGCGAATCACCGCACCCGTCGGCGAACTGATAATGCCGATGCGCTGCGGATGCGCGGGCAGCGGCACTTTGCGCTCGGCACTGAACAGCCCTTCGGCGCTGAGCTTTTCTTTCAGCGCATCGAAGGCCAGACGCAGCGCGCCATCACCTGCAGGTTCGACGGTGTCGAGAATCAGCTGATAGTCGCCACGGCCTTCGAACAGCGAGACCTTGCCGCGCACCTTCACCGCCAAACCATCTTTCAGCGCCTGGCGCACGCGCGCGGCGTTCTGCCGGAACAGCGCGCAACGCACCTGCGCGCCACTGTCCTTGAGCGTGAAGTAGATGTGGCCGGACGCCGGTCGGGCGAGGTTGGAGATTTCGCCTTCGACCCAGATGTTGCTGAACACGTCTTCCAGCAGCACCCGCGCACGGCCGTTGAGCTGGCTGACGGTCAGGACTTCACGGTCCAGGCCAAGTCTTGCAAAGGGATCTTTAATCATGGGGCGCAGTTTAAAGGCATTCTCGCCGTCATTGCACGATCCCTGTAGGAGCTGTCGAGTGAAACGAGGCTGCGATCTTTTGATCTGGTTTTTGAGATCAAGGTCAAAAGATCGCAGCCTTCGGCAGCTCCTACAGGGGAGTGGTGAAGGTCTGGAGGAAGTGGTGGATAAGGGGACTGGGGTTCTGGTGGTAGGCGAGGGCGACGGTGCTTTGGCAGTCGGGATCGCTCAGCGGCAGAAATCGTACGCCGCTCGGTGCAATGTCTTGCATTGATTCCGGCAGCAGGGCAATGCCGAATCCGCCCTGAATCAATTGTAATTGCGTGGTTTTACGCGACATCACCCGCGCCGCTTTCGGGAAGAAACCCTGGCGCATGCAAAGATCTGCGCACAAATAGCTCAGGCCGCCGCGCTGTGGATGGGGAATGGAGATGAAGGCTTCGTCCTTGAGCTGTGCCAGTTCCACCTTATCCAAGGTGGCCAGTCGATGATTCGCCGGTACGGCCAACAACAGGCGTTCACTAAACAGCGGCACGATCTGAATGCCTTCGCGCTGGCGCAAAACCGGCAACCGCAACAAGCCGACATCAAGGCGACCTTCGGCCAGCTCTTCCAGTTGCGCCTCGGAAGACAGCTTGCCGATATCCAGCGACACACCCGGTTGTTGCTGTAGATAAGCGCCGATATCGCTGAGCAAACGCCCACTGATCGGCACGGTGCTGGAATGGCTCAAACGCAGGGTGCCGAGTTGCCCGTTACCGACTTCGGTGGCCATGACGCTGGCCTTGTTCAGTTCGATCAGCAGATTACGCGCTCGCGGCAAAAACGCTTCGCCCGCCGCCGTGAGTCGCGGCTGGCGTGCAGTACGCTCGAACAGCGGCGTTTGCAGGTGCGTCTCCATGGCCTTGATCTGCCGGCTTAGCGCCGATTGGGCAATGAACAAACGCTCCGCCGCCGCACTGAAACTGCCGCATTCAGCGATCTCAACGAAGTAACGCAATTGACGGGTGGACAGCATCAGGTATGCCTTTTGGAGATGACTTGGCGACTTTGAAGATATTAGTCGCAAGCGTTGGCGCTGGCTAAAGTCATCTCAGGCTTATTAAGGAAGCGCATCGATGAGCGTGGCGGGTTTGTTGAGTGAGTGGCAGTGGGGCGTGCAAGGCTGGGTGATTATCGTCTTGGGCATCGTGCTGGCTTACATCGTCTTCGGTATCGCCGGGTTCGGTACGGCATTGGTGGCGGGGCCGATTCTGATTCTGTTCATGCCGTTGTCGAAGATCGTGCCGCTGCTGGTATTGCTGGATTTCGTCGCGGCGTTCGGCAATCTGCTGCCGTCGCGGCGCGATGTCGCTAAGCCGGAGCTGTTGCGGTTGCTGCCGTGCATGGCGGTCGGTTGTACGTTGGGGGTGATTTTCCTGCTCAACCTCAAGTCCGACCTGCTGTTGCTGTTGATGGGGCTGTTTATCAGCGCTTACGCGATTTACAGCCTGTGGGTGAAAGCGCGGCCGACGCAATTGTCAGCCGGTTGGGCAGTGCCGATGGGCACGGTGGGTGGGTTATTTGGTGCGCTGTTTGGCAGCGGCGGCTTTTTATATGCGATTTATTTGAACAGCCGATTGCCGAAGGAAGCGGCGCGGGCCACGCAAAGTGCGCTGATCAGTTGCAGCACGGTGGTGCGTTTGAGCTTGTTCGCCATCGCCGGAGTGTATGCCGAGCTACCCTTGTTGATGTTGGCGCTGTGTCTGTTGCCGGCCATGGCGTTGGGGTTGTGGGTCGGGCGGCGGTTGACCATGAGGTTGTCGCGCGAGGCGTTTGTGCGATTGGTGACGTGGCTGGTGCTGGCGAGCGGGCTGGCGTTGATCGGGCGCTATCTCAGCACTTGACCGGATTTTGTCAGGGATTAAGCTGCCGGCCGCACTGACGCCATCGCGGGCAAGCCTTGCTCCTACAAGGTTCACATGAGCTTGTAGGAGCAAGGCTTGCCCGCGATGGCGGCGGAGCGAGCACCGCAAAAATTCCATTTGACGTCGCAGGCTGCACCATGAATTCGCAAAGCATCATCGTCCCGAAAATCTCCACCCTGCCGGTGCACGAACCCCGGGCCCGGGCGATCGTGCGCTGGCTGGTGCGCAAAAACATCGTCAAGGAAGAGCTGAGCACCTGCGGCCGCACTGGCAATCGCATGGCTTACGCGATTGCCGATGGCGCGCGTGCCGTGGTGTTGCACCCGCAGGCGTTGCCGTTCGGTGAGCCCATCAACGGTCTGGAAATCGTCACCAAACGCTGCATCTATACCCCGGCCAAAGGGTTTCTCGGAGAGGCCGGGTGCGCCGAATGCCGTCGCGAGATCGGCGAGGCACTGTTCGAAAGCCTGGAAGACTGGATGCCTGGGCGCACCGACAACTTCACTTGCCCGGAATGCGGGCACGAAGACGACATCAACGGCTTCCTGTACCTGCAAGAGTGCGGGTTCTCCAACCTCGGCTTCATCTTCAACAATTGGCTGGAGGCGGGTTTCAAACAAAGCTTTCTCGACGAATTCGCCGACTGGCTCGATCTCCCCGTCAGTTGGGTAAAAGTCGAACTCTGACCCTCAAACATTCCCTGTAGGAGCTGCCGAAGGCTGCGATCTTTTGATCTGGTTATTAACAGACAACGTCAAAAGATCGCAGCCTCCGACAGCTCCTACAAAAAACAGGGTTTTCCGTATATCAATTAGACTGAGTTTTACGTTGATCCGAAGGGGGTGTCTGACTATAATGGCGCGCTTCCATTTTCCCGCTCGGGAGCCCCCGCGATGCTGCGTATCAGCCAAGAAGCTCTGACATTCGACGACATTCTCCTAGTGCCCGGTTATTCCGAGGTGCTTCCTAACGAAGTCAGTCTCAAGACCCGCCTAACCCGTGGCATCGAGCTGAATATTCCTCTGGTTTCTGCCGCAATGGACACCGTCACTGAAGCCCGTCTGGCAATTGCCATGGCTCAGGAAGGTGGCATCGGCATTATCCACAAGAACATGACCATCGAGCAGCAAGCTGCCGAAGTTCGCAAGGTCAAGCGTTACGAAGCCGGTGTAGTCAAGGATCCGATCACCATCGAGGCTGATGCCACGGTGCGTGAACTGTTCGAACTGACCCGTCTGCACAACATTTCTGGAGTTCCGGTACTGCACGATGGCGACCTGGTCGGCATCGTCACTTCCCGTGACGTGCGTTTCGAAAACCGTCTGGAAGCCACCGTCCGTGAAGTGATGACGCCTAAAGAGCGTCTGGTCACGGTCAAGGAAGGCGCCGACAAGAACGACGTTCGCGAGTTGCTGCACAAAAACCGCATCGAACGCGTTCTGATCGTTGACGACAAATTTGCCCTCAAAGGCATGATGACCGTCAACGACATCGAAAAAGCCAAAGCCTACCCGCTGGCCAGCAAGGACGATCAAGGTCGTCTGCGCGTTGGCGCTGCTGTCGGTACCGGTAAAGACACCGGTGACCGCGTCGCCGCTCTGGTCAATGCCGGTGTGGACGTGGTGGTAGTCGATACCGCTCACGGTCACTCCAAAGGCGTGATCGACCGCGTTCGCTGGGTTAAACAGAATTTCCCTGACGTGCAGGTGATCGGCGGCAACATCGCCACCGGCGCCGCTGCCAAGGCTCTGGCCGAAGCAGGCGCTGACGCAGTCAAGGTCGGTATCGGCCCTGGCTCGATCTGCACCACCCGCATCGTCGCCGGTGTCGGCGTCCCGCAAATCAGTGCCATCGCCAACGTCGCCGCTGCCCTTGAAGGCACTGGCGTTCCGTTGATCGCCGACGGCGGCATCCGTTTCTCCGGTGACCTGTCCAAGGCCATCGTTGCCGGTGCTTCCTGCGTGATGATGGGCTCGATGTTCGCCGGTACTGAAGAAGCGCCGGGCGAAATCGAACTGTTCCAGGGCCGTTCGTACAAGGCGTATCGCGGCATGGGTTCGCTGGGCGCCATGTCCCAGGCTCAAGGTTCTTCCGACCGTTACTTCCAGGATTCCTCGGCAGGCGCCGAGAAACTCGTTCCGGAAGGCATCGAAGGCCGTGTGCCGTACAAAGGCACCCTGAGCGCGATCATTCACCAACTGATGGGCGGTCTGCGTTCCTCGATGGGTTACACCGGCAGCGCCGACATCGAAGAAATGCGCACCAAGCCTGAATTCGTGCGGATCACCGGCGCCGGCATGGCCGAATCCCATGTTCACGACGTGCAGATCACCAAAGAAGCGCCAAACTACCGCGTAGGTTGATGCTTCAAGCAAATCGTTAGACAACCGGGGCTGTTTTATTCAGCCCCGAGTTGTTTCTGTATCACGACTGTTTCTGAATGACTTAGACGAGACTGAATCATGGCCCTCGATATTCACGCTCACCGCATCCTGATCCTCGACTTCGGTTCGCAATACACCCAACTGATCGCCCGCCGAGTGCGCGAGATCGGTGTGTACTGCGAACTGCACCCGTTCGACATGGACGAAGATGCGATCCGCGAATTCGCTCCTAAAGGCGTCATCCTCGCCGGCGGCCCCGAGTCCGTACACGTCGCCGACAGCCCGCGCTGCCCACAGGCAGTGTTCGATCTGGGCGTACCGGTTTTCGGTATCTGCTACGGCATGCAGACCATGGCCGAGCAACTGGGCGGCAAGGTTGAAGGTTCCGAGCTGCGTGAGTTCGGTTACGCCCGTGTTGACGTAGTCGGCAAGAGCCGCCTGCTCGACGGCATCGAAGACCACATCGATGCTGACGGCCTGTTCGGCCTCGACGTCTGGATGAGCCACGGTGACAAGGTCACCAAGATGCCGGAAGACTTCCACGTCCTCGCCAGCACCCCGAGCTGCCCGATCGCCGGTATGTTCAACGACGCTCGCGGCTACTACGGCGTGCAGTTCCACCCGGAAGTGACCCACACCAAACAGGGCGGTCGCATCCTGTCGCGCTTCGTTCTCGACATCTGCGGCTGTGAAGCCCTGTGGACGCCGTCGAAGATCGCTGAAGACGCCATCGCCAACATCCGCGCTCAGGTCGGCACCGACAACGTGCTGCTGGGTCTGTCCGGCGGCGTTGACTCCTCGGTGGTTGCCGCGCTGCTGCACAAAGCCATCGGCGACCAACTGACCTGCGTCTTCGTCGACAACGGCCTGCTGCGTCTGCACGAAGGCGAGCAAGTGATGGCCATGTTCGCCGAGAACATGGGCGTCAAGGTAATCCGCGCCAACGCTGAAGAGCAGTTCCTGAACAACCTGGCCGGCGAAGCCGATCCAGAGAAGAAGCGCAAAATCATCGGTCGCACCTTCATCGACGTATTCGATGCCCAGTCGAACAAACTGGACAACATCAAGTACCTCGCTCAGGGCACCATCTACCCGGACGTGATCGAGTCGGCTGGCGCGAAAAGCGGCAAGGCCCACGTGATCAAGTCGCACCACAACGTGGGCGGCCTGCCGGAAGAGATGAACCTGAAACTGGTCGAGCCACTGCGCGAGCTGTTCAAGGACGAAGTCCGTCGTCTGGGCCTGGAACTCGGCCTGCCGTACGACATGGTCTACCGTCACCCATTCCCGGGCCCGGGCCTGGGCGTACGTATCCTCGGTGAAGTGAAAAAGGAATACGCCGACCTGCTGCGTCGTGCCGACCACATCTTCATCGAAGAACTGCGCAAAGCCGACTGGTACCACAAAGTCAGCCAAGCCTTTGTCGTGTTCCAGCCAGTGAAATCGGTTGGTGTTGTTGGTGATGGCCGTCGTTACGCCTGGGTGGTTGCCCTGCGTGCCGTAGAAACCATCGACTTCATGACCGCGCGTTGGGCTCACCTGCCTTACGAACTGCTGGAAACCGTCTCCGGCCGCATCATCAATGAAATCGAAGGCATTTCGCGCGTTACTTATGACGTGTCGAGCAAACCGCCAGCGACGATTGAGTGGGAATAATCCCGGTCTGATTGATCGGTGTTAACCCCGAAAAGCCCCGTGAACGCGAGTTCACGGGGCTTTTTTACGTCAGCTGATTTTGATCGGTTTGAACCCCATGATCCGCAACGCAGCCGAGAGCTCGGCAAGGTTGGGGTAACGTCGGCAGCTGATGGGCCAGTTCGGCCGTTCAACGTAATAGAACCCGCCCTTGTTGAGGATCGGCGTGCGAACGATGTTGCCATCGCTGCTGCGATGAATCAGCGTGGCGACGTCGTCGATGTTCATCACCGTGCAATCGCCGGGATTGATCAGTGTTTTTTCCAGTGAGTCGGCCAAGGCAACGCTGGCGGGGGTGTCGATTTGCAGGCGCAGGTCGCTTTTGACGGGCGATAACGGGCGGGCAAACTCGTCGGTCGGAATGCGCCCGGGATCCGGCTCTATGCCTCGGGCAGTTCCGGCCGGGGTACTTTCTATACGCAGGCCGATGCCGCCTTCCAGTTCGCTTAAGCCCGGTACGCCTTCCCAGGTATTGGCATGGCTGTCGCCTACCAGCGCGACCCAGCGATGGGCGCCACGAGCGTTCTGATCCGCCGTGATCACCTCATGCGAAAAGTAATTCATCATCTTCTGGCGGAACGTGCTTTTGTCGACACCGCTCATGCCGGTGCTTCTATAGCTGGCCAGGCAATCGATCGACTGGATACGGATATGGTTTTTTTGCGCCGCTTTGGCCAGTTCGAGGAAAGTGTACTGGCCGCTGGTGTCGGTTTTGAATCCCCCGTCCATGGTCTTCAGGTAGGTTTCCAGCGTCTCTGACATCTTCCCGGTGCGATTGAAAACATCCAGATCGGCTTGATGGAAGTCTGTCAGCACATGCTCCAGATACAGGGTTTTGACCTTCTGTTTACTGAGTGCCGCCATGTTGTCGATCAGAAACTGTTTGCTGCCGACACTGGAGTGATTCTCGCCAATGACCAGCCCGGACGCCGATTTATACAGCTTCTTGATGATCTCTTTCGGCGCGAGTTTCGCCGGCAATTCAGGGATTTCCGGGCGCGGTGGCAGCGTGTGGGACTCCAGAAAGGCATTGGCATCGCGGTATAGCGTCTGGCGTAACGCCTTGAATTCAGCGTGCGGATTGCTGGCGTCGGTTTTTGGCAGGGTGGCCATGTAATCTTTTAGCTCGTATTTGGTACCCCGGCCTTGAGCGAGTTCGTTCAGCGCATCGCGTGAAGCGGGTGGAATGTCGTAGGCGGTCGGCGGACTGTCCACGTCCGGAAGCGGTGTTCGAGCGCGACCCCATGGCCACAGCCCGATGCACTTGCCGCCGCCCATCAGGCCCGGACGATTGATCGGTTGCCATTCCCCAGCCTCATCCAGACGAATCGGCAAACTGCGATAGAACGAGTGAGGATTTGCCGGATCAATGATCGCCCAGCCCTTGAGCTCTTTGATGAAGCGAACCAGGTAATAACTGTCGTTGATCAGTACGTAGTGCCCACCACCCAGTGGTTGAAAGATCCCTTGATACTGGCCTTCTTGCGAGACAGGCGATAATCCGTCCAGCACTTCATTGGTCTCGAAAGACTCCAGTAAGTCTGTGCCTTGTTGCGCATAAGCGGGGCCCGGGGCATAACGCGCAATTGGCGGGACATCTGCAATATCTGCGGTCGATTCGTCGATGAGTGGTTCGGTAAACTCGTCCTGAACGTTAAACATTTCGCTCGCTTCGCCAACTTCCGCGACTTCTGCTGCTCCACGCAGGTACGACAGGTTGAACAGCACATCGATGCCGCTGGCGATCGCTCCGATGACTCCGGCCTTGCGATCTGCCTTGCTGGTGCCATTGATGGCTTGATCGATGTTCATGCCCATGTCGGCCAGTCCCGCACCGACCACTGCCAGCGCAACGGGCCAGCCCACGGCGGCCATGGAGCCGAACACCCGGAGAAAGGCGTTCAGGTAGCCGATCCACATCTTCTTGCGCAGCTCACCATTGGAATGCAGCGAAAGGTCAGCATCGCTGTGCATGCGCGCCTTGACCGAGTCGCGTAGCCAACTGAACGCGTCACCTGTGATTGCGGTGGTGTTTTGGTTGATCAAGTGGTGATCGCTGGCGCCCCACGTCGAGTACAGCAAGTCGATCATGGCATTCAGACCGATATTGCCATCGTCCTGTTGCTGGGCAGCCACGGGGAAATGCGCCATGAAGCGTGCGCGATTCTCCGAATGATTGTTTTGCATCAACAACCACCAATGCAGATCGGACTCAGTGGCGAACACATGGAAGCAGTCGAGCTCACCGGGGGTGTAGAGAATCTGCACGCCATTGCTGTCAGCGATGCACAAAATATCCGTGGCGCTGTAGCCGCCGATGTTCAGGGCGCTCACTCGCAGTCCGTCAGCAATAGGCGTTTCGCGTTGCAGAAATGCCAGCGAGACCGGCCAGGCGATATCGCTCGCCACAGCCTTGATCAATGTTTTGAGGTTTTCATTGTTCAGCCGTTCGCCGTCGTGTTCGTCGAGGGCCTTGGCGAGGAAATTCAGTTTGGCCAACGTGCGGAAATCGTCGGCGTGCAGCGTCCAGAACTGCTGCATTTTCGTTCGATAGAGTTCGCTGAAGTTGATCGCCCAAAGGTCTTTCAGCACTTCGCTGGGGCGCAGGCGAACCTCGTTGGTCTCGTTGAAGACCGATGCGTCTGCGCCTTCGCTGTAAAAGCCGCCGTAGCCGTCGAGGAGGTCGGCATTGTCCTGATCGGGAGCGTGAAAGCGTTTGACCACTAGCTCCGCCAGCGTCAGTGACTCCGAAGGTGACGGGTAATGCTCCCAGCCCAGAAAGGCTTTGTCGCTGCTGACGGAGGTGTTGTTGAAGCGGTGCCACCAGACATTTTCGGGATCAATGTCTTTGATACCGTATTTGTCGAGAATGCCTTGGGCCGCTTCGTGGGCCATGTCGTGCAGGTCGGGGCAGGCCTCGGTAAACGGCAGCACCAGCGTGTGCAGTGACTGTTCATCGGCAGGGTTTGGAAGCAGAGTTGGGGGCAGGGTTACAGAAATATTCACTTCTCGCTCCTTGAGAAATGGGGGGTGAAAAACTGATCAACACTATGGCTTTTTCAGCGGCGCGAATCTGTAGGGCTGAGGCCATCTGAGCGTGAAGGAAGCAGGGACGCGATCTGTACGAAAGTGTCCCGCAGACATGGCGAACCTGTGTCGCATTGCCACGCCGGCCTTACTGTTTCGCAGTTGCGGGTGTATCGTATTCGCCTTTTAACGGGCCCCCGGGCCTGTCGCTGATACGTGAGGTAGTTGAGTTCATGTCCTTTACCCGTCGCCAAATCCTCGGTGGCCTGGCCGGTCTAGTTGTCGTTGGCGTCGGCGCAGGGGGCGCGTCGCGTTACTGGCTGGGCAAGATTGCCGACGCTGAGGCGGGTCACGATTACGAGCTGATCGCCGCGCCACTGGACGTTGAACTGGTACCTGGGCACAAGACCGAGGCGTGGGCGTTCGGCCCGTCGGCGCCGGGTACCGAATTGCGTGTGCGTCAGGGTGAATGGCTGCGGGTGCGCTTCATCAACCATTTGCCGGTGGCGACCACCATTCACTGGCACGGCATCCGCCTGCCGCTGGAAATGGATGGCGTACCGTACGTCTCGCAACTGCCGGTGTTGCCCGGCGAATACTTTGATTACAAATTCCGCGTGCCGGACGCCGGCAGCTATTGGTATCACCCACACGTCAGCAGCAGCGAAGAACTCGGTCGCGGGTTGGTCGGGCCGCTGATCATTGAAGAGCGCGAGCCGACCGGTTTCATCTACGAAAAGACCCTGAGCCTGAAGAATTGGCACATTGATGACGTAGGCAATTTCGTCGAGTTCAGCATTCCACGCGAAGCGGCGCGGGGCGGTACGGCGGGGCGTTTGTCGACGATCAATGGTGTGCCGACCCCGGTGATTGAATTGCTGGCGGGGCAGATCACCCGGGTGCGGCTGCTCAATCTGGATAACACCCTCACGTATCGCATCAATATTCCCGGCGTCGAAGCGAAGATTTATGCGCTGGACGGCAACCCGGTCGAGCCACGGCCATTGGGCAAGGAATATTGGCTGGGCCCGGGCATGCGCATTTGTCTGGCGATCAAGGCACCGGCGGCGGGCGAAGAGCTGTCGTTGCGTAATGGCCCGGTGCGTCTGGGCACGCTGCGTTCGGTGGCCAATAGCGACGCGCCGACCGACTGGCCGAAAACCTTGCCGGCCAACCCGGTGGCCGAGCCGGATCTGGCGAATGCCGAGAAACTCAACTTCAATTTCGAATGGGTCGGTTCGGTGTCGGTCGATGTCGACAACGGGCGGCCGCCGAGCCTGTGGCAGATCAACGGCAAAGCTTGGGACATCACCGACAAGACTTGCGCTGATCGGCCGATTGCCAGTTTGAAGCTGGGGCAGAGCTATATTTTCGAACTGAAAAACATGACCCAGTACCAGCACCCGATTCACCTGCACGGCATGAGCTTTAAAGTGTTGTCGTCGAACCGGCACAAGGTCATTCCGTATTTCACCGACACCTATCTGCTGGGCAAGAACGAGCGCGCGCAAGTGGCGCTGGTGGCCGATAATCCGGGGGTGTGGATGTTCCACTGCCACGTGATCGACCACATGGAAACCGGCCTGATGGCCGCCATCGAGGTGAAGTGATGCGCCAGATTCGCCCCGCGGCGATCATCGACCGCAGCCGTGATCGCGATTTCATGCGTGAAGCCTTGGCGCTCGCGGCGCAAGGTGCAGCGCTGGGCGAAGTGCCGGTGGGTGCGGTGCTGGTGCAGGATGGCGAGATCATCGGGCGTGGGTTTAATTGCCCGATCAGTGCCAGCGACCCGAGTGCGCATGCCGAAATGGTCGCGATTCGTGCGGCCGCGCAGGCAGTGGATAACTATCGGCTGCCGGGCAGCACGCTGTATGTGACGCTCGAGCCGTGCAGCATGTGCGCGGGGTTGATCGTGCATTCGCGGGTGGCGCGTGTGGTGTATGGGGCGCTGGAGCCGAAGGCCGGGATTGTGCAGAGTCAGGGGCAGTTTTTTACCCAGGGCTTTTTGAATCACCGGGTGTTGTATGAAGGCGGGGTGTTGGCGGAGGAATGTGGCGCGGTGCTGACGGAGTTCTTCCGCGCCCGCAGAGCAAAAAGCCCCTCACCCTAACCCTCTCCCGGAGGGAGAGGGGACTGACCGGGTTGGATGGGCGAGATCCGCCGACTTGAGTTATCGAGTCGAACTCAAGTTTCGAAAAGCCCAAGGATCGGCTCCCTCTCTTGGAGTGAGAGGGACTGACCGGGTTGGATGGTCGAGATCCGCCGACCTGAGTTATCGAGTCGAACTCAAGTTTCGAAAAGCCCAAGGATCGGCTCCCTCTCCTGGAGTGAGAGGGACTGACCGGGTTGGATGGGCGAGATCCGCCGACTTGAGTTATCGAGTCGAACTCAAGTTTCGAAAAGCCCAAGGATCGGCTCCCTCTCCTTGGGGAGAGGGCAGGGGTGAGGGGTGAATTCACCGCGGTGTTTGAGAGGTTGGGTTACTTCTTGGCGACGATCACCGCACGCATCGGCGCCGGCAACCCTTCGATGGTTTTGCTGTGGTCTTCCGGATCAAGGAAGTCGCTCAGCGACTGATACTTCATCCATTCGGTACCGCGCTGCTCTTCAACAGTCGTGGTGCTCACATCCACACAACGAATGTCGGTAAACCCCGCACGACGCAACCACAACTCCAACGCCGGCACCGACGGCAGGAACCACACGTTACGCATCTGCGCATAGCGATCTTCCGGCACCAGCACCTGATGCTTGTCGCCTTCAACCACCAACGTTTCCAGCACCAGTTCGCCGCCCTTGACCAGGCAATCCTTCAGCGCCAGCAAGTGCTCGATCGGCGAGCGACGGTGATAAAACACGCCCATCGAAAACACCGTGTCGAAGCCTTCCAGATTCGCCGGAAGGTCTTCGAACGGGAACGGCAGGTGCCAGGCATTCGGCTCGGACAGATAACGTTGCACCGCTTGGAACTGGCAGAAGAACAACCAGTTCGGATCAACGCCAATCACGCTGTTGGCGCCGGCGCCGAGCATGCGCCACATGTAGTAGCCGTTGCCGCAACCGACATCGAGGATGCGTTTGCCTTTCAGATCCAGATGCGGGGCGACACGCGACCACTTCCAGTCCGAACGCCATTCGGTGTCGACGTGCACGCCGAACAGATCGAACGGCCCTTTGCGCCACGGCGACAGTCCCATCAACGCAGTACGCATCTGCGCGCGGGTTTCGTCGTCGCAATCGGTGTCGAGCTTCAAGCCGTTGAGCAGATCGATTTCGCTTGGCTGGATCTTCGGCAAGGCGTCCAGCGCACTTTGCCAGCGCTCCAGGTCGCCGTGGCCTTTCTCCATTTTCTTGTCGAGTTGAGCTTGCAGGGTGTTGGCCCATTCGGCCAGCGGCGTGCCGGCCAGACGGCGGGCGAGGGGGGACAGATCAATCATGGCAAGGCAATCAACGAGGCAAAGTTAAGACACTGGAACCACGGCACGACTTTCGAGAACCCGGCCGCCAACAGGCGCTCGCGGTGTTCTTCGAGGCTGTCGGGCTTCATGACGTTTTCGATGGCGCTGCGCTTCTGGGCGATTTCCAGTTCGCTGTAACCGTTGGCGCGTTTGAAGGCGACGTGCAGATCGGTGAGCAGCGCGTGCTCTTCGGCATCGTTGAAGCGCAGCTTCTCCGAGAGAATCAGCGCGCCGCCCGGCAGCAACGATTGGCGGATGCGCGAGAGCAACGCGGTGCGCTGATCGGGGGCGATGAATTGCAGGGTGAAGTTCAGCGCCACCACCGAGGCGGGCTGGAAGTCGAGGGCGAGAATGTCGCCTTCGATGACCTCCACCGGCAGCAACTCCTGAAACATCGAGTCCTGACCGTTGAGGTATTCGCGGCAGCGTTCGACCATCGCGGCAGAGTTATCCACCGCGATCACCCGGCAACCGTCGGTACGCACGTGACGGCGCAGGGCTTGAGTGACCGCACCCAGCGATGAGCCGAGGTCGTAGAGCACGCTGTTCGGCTGAGCGAATTGCGCCGCGAGTACGCCAAGGTTTTCGACGATGGTCGGGTAACCCGGCACCGAGCGCTTGATCATGTCCGGGAACACCCGCACCACGTCTTCGTTGAAGGCGAAGTCGGGTACCTGGGCCAGAGGCTTGGCGAAAATGCGATCGGGTTCTTTGCTCACGGCGGTTCCGGCGGTGTAAATGGAAAGGCCGGCATTTTAGCCAAAAGGGCGCGGGGATGCTTGGGTTGTCTGATAAAGCGGTAAATCAAAAGATCGCAGCCTGCGGCAGCTCCTACAGAGATCGGCTGATCGTTCCCACGCTCGGCGTGGGAATGCCGCCCCGGACGCTCTGCGTCCCTGCGCAAGTGACGCAGAGCGTCACAGGATGCATTCCCACGCGGAGCGTGGGAACGATCAGATCCGTTTGGTTTGGGAGAACGCCGAGGCGGCGATGCCCCACTGGCCGAGCCAGTAGCTGAGGATGATGACGTATGGCGCAGCGTGGAATGGCGATACGAAACGATCGATGCCAATCACGCTGTCGGAGAATACAAACGCCAGCGCACCGCCGGCCGCGAGCAACGCCGAACGTTTCGGCACATCGGTGCCGAGCCGCGCAAGGGCGCGCCAAAGCATCGCGCTGATTGCTGTGCCATAGACGATCACCGGCACCAGCAACGGCCCGAGCCCGCTGGAAATCAGCATCCCCAACAGCACCGCGCCAACAGCGAGGGCAAGCACCAGCGGCACAATCGCCAGACGTTTGCAGTCACTCAGATAAGCCTTCAGATACGCCAGATGCGCGACCAGAAACGCGCCAAGGCCAAACACGAACAAATCCCCCGGCCACGCCAGCAGCACATCACCGAGCAACGAGAAAATCAGCCCCAGACTGATCCAGCGCCGATAGTCGCTGGGCGGCGCATCATGCAGCCAGCCGAGCAGCGCCAGCACCGGCAATGGTTTGACCAACAAACACAGGAGCGCCGCGTGGGTGCTCAAACCATAAAGAAACGTCACCGCGCCCATCAGCGCCAGAATCAACCAACCCACGATCAGTTCACCGAAATCGCGCAATCAAAGGTTTCTACCGGCAGCACTTCCGGCGCCCACGGCTGTTGCGAGGTCAGACGCAGACGTCCGGTACCGGGCGCAAACGCCTGGAAGCGCCAGGTTGAAATTCCGGCGGCACCGACCACGCCGGCATCTTCCGGATTGCTGTAAACCTCAGGGCTGAGTGCACGCAGCACGCCGCCAGCGGAATCCTGAATGGCCCAGCGGTAGCCGGTGGTTGGATTACTTGGCAGGGTGATGATCAGGTTTTGCCCGTTAGTGAGTTTCACCGGGCATTCGCTTTGTTTTTCCACGGTCACGTTCTGTTTCGGTTGGCTGGCGCAAGCGGCCAGCAACGAGAGGGCGAGGGGGACAAACAGGCGAGTGGGGGACATAAGGTCAGCGGCTCCGAGCGTTCACGACGAACGGCGAGCATAACTGAAGATGAGACAAAGTGTGACAGTCAGCAAGACCAGTGTTGTCAGCACTGATGCCATCGCCGGCAAGCTAGCTTGTATGGTAGGACTCGAAGGGGTGGGTGGGACCAAAAGCCAGCTTCTGACTGTTAGCCCAGTACAGACTGTGGGAGACATCGGCCCCACCCCTTCCACCAAAGCGCCGATAAAGAATGCTTCGT
>NZ_CACSJY010000024.1:0-91024 GCF_902706155.1 Pseudomonas sp. 18058 | reverse complement strand
GTATCTGTGACAAATGTTTGTCTGATACACCGCTTTCGCGAGCAAGCCCGCTCCCACAGGGGATTTCAGGTGTTAGGAAGATCAGGCCAGTTCCAGCCAGATCGGCGCATGGTCGGACGGCTTTTCCATCCCGCGCAATTCATAATCCACGCCCGCCGCCTTCACCCGCGGCAACAAACCATGCGACGCCAGAATCACATCAATGCGCAGCCCGCGCTTCGGCTCATCTTCAAAACCACGGCTGCGGTAATCGAACCAGCTGAACATGTCGGTCACGTCCGGGTTGAGGTGGCGATAGCTGTCGGTCAGGCCCCAATTCTTCAGGCGCGCCATCCACTCGCGCTCTTCCGGCAGGAAGCTGCATTTGCCGGTTTTCAGCCAGCGCTTCATGTTGTCCGGGCCGATGCCGATGTCGCAGTCTTCCGGGGAAATGTTCACATCGCCCATCACCACAACCGGTTGTTCGTTGTGGAACTGGCTTTCCAGCAGCGCTTGCAAGTCGCTGTAGAAACGCTGCTTGGCGGGGAATTTGGTCGGGTGGTCGCGGCTTTCGCCCTGTGGGAAATAGCCGTTCATGATCGTCACCGGCACGCCATTGGCGTCGGCGAAGGTGCCCCAGATAAAGCGCCGCTGGGCGTCTTCGTCGTCGGTGGCGAAACCCTTGTGAATGGCGATCGGTTCCTGACGCGACAACATCGCTACGCCGTAATGGCCTTTCTGCCCGTGGAAGTACACGTGGTAGCCGAGGGCGCGGACTTCTTCGAGCGGGAACTGGTCGTCGTGGACTTTGGTTTCCTGCAGGCCGATCACGTCCGGCTGGTGTTTTTCGATCAGCGCTGCCAGCTGATGCGGACGGGCGCGCAGTCCGTTGATGTTGAAGGAAACGATCTTCATGGTCGGCAGTCCTGGCAAAAGGGCGATGCTAGCTGACATGGGGGAGATGGGCCAGTGTGGGAGAAATCATTTTTGGCTGTGGGATTTGTGTCGCCTTTGAGGGCCTCTTCGCGAGCAAGCCCGCTCCCACACGGGAATGCATTCCAAATGTAGGAGCGGGCTTGCTCGCGAAGAGGCCAGCAAAATCGATGAAGATCCCGAGTTGGTCTATACCTGTGGGGAACTGTGCCAACGCCAAAAGGTTCGTACCAACAAGAGCGCCGCCATTTGACGCGCCCCGGGGAGAATCACTGTCATGCCTGAAACCCAGACCGCCATCGCCGACATTCATATGCTCGACCGCGGTTATTCCCGCGAAGCCCGATCGCTGCTTTATCAGGCCTACCGCCACGAACCGACCTTCGGCTACCTGTTCGAAGCCGAGCGCCCAGGCTACGAACAACGCGTACGCGCCACCGTGCGTGAATTGGTCAAACAACATTTCCTCCAGGAGTTGCCGGCCATCGGCCTGTTGGTCAACGACCGCTTGATCGGCATCGCCCTGATCGCGCCACCGCAACGACGCTTGGGCATCACCGAAAGTTGGGCCTGGCGCCTGCGCATGGTGCTCAGCACCGGTTTCCGTTGCACCCGCCGCTATCTCGAATACCACGACGCGGTTTCCGCGTGCGTGCCGACCGAGTCAGTGCACATGCTGCCGCTGCTGGGCATTCATCCGCAGTTCCAGGGCAAACACTTTGGCGAGCAACTGCTGACCGCCGTGCACAACTGGTGCGCCGTCGATGAAACTTCGCAAGGCGTGGTGCTCGACACCGGCAATCCACGTTATCTGGAATTCTATAAAAGGCAGGGTTACGAGGAGATCGGCGAGGTTGCCGTCGGCCCGGTGCGAGAACACGTATTTTTCCACGCCAATCCGCAAGTGTTACAAACGGCGACTGCTTAAGCGTCGAACTTTTCGGGACAAGTCTTGATCTATCACGCTCCCAAGCTCGTGATAGCATCCGCGCCTATGAAGTTTCCAGGAAGATTTACCAGTGGCGTGCTCATGCTGTTATCCAGCTGCGCGGCGCTGGCGCAAAGTGAATTGGATGTGCGGATCAAACCGTCCAACGATGAACTGAAGGCCAATATAGAAGGCTATATCGGCAGCCTCGGTGACCGTGACGAAGAAGCCTTGCTGCGCTTCAGTCGCGGTGCCGAAGAGCAGGCGCGCAAAGCGGCCCAGGCGTTGGGCTACTACCAGCCGCAGATTGAAAGTGACGTGAAGGGCGGCGAAAAACCGCGCCTGGTGCTGAACATCGATCCCGGCGAACCGATTCGTCTGCGCAACGTCACCATCCGCGTTGACGGCCCGGCTGCCTCCCTCAAATCCTTTCGTGTTCCGAAAAGCGACGTGCTCAAGTCCGGCGCGGTGCTCAATCATGGGCGTTATGAAGACGCCAAAAGAATTATTCAGAATCAGGCTTCACGCTTCGGTTTCTTTAGCGGCCACTTCACCAGCCAAAAACTCCTGGTCGACCCGCGCGCGGGTGTCGCCGATGTTGAGTTGATCTACGACAGCGGCCCGCGTTACGCGCTGGGCCGCGTCAAATTCGAAGGCGACACGCCGTTCGACGAAGACCTGCTGCAACGCATGGTGCCGTTCAAGGAAGGCGAGCCGTACGACTCGGAGCTGATCGCCGAACTCAACCGCGACCTGCAATCGAGCGGCTATTTCGAAGGCGTGCGCGTCGATGCCGCACCGACTGCCGCGAAGAATGATGTGATCCCGGTCGACGTCAAACTCGACACGCGCAAACCGCGCACCATGGGCCTCGGCCTTGGTTATTCGACCGACGTCGGCCCACGTATCAAAGCCAACTGGACGCGTCATTGGGTCAACCCGCAGGGCGACAGTTATGGCTGGGAGGCCGAACTCTCGGCGCCACGGCAAAACGTCGGGCTGTTCTACGACATCCCGCTCGACCCGCCACTGACCGACAAACTGCGCTGGGCCGGCGGTTATCAATTTGAAGACATCGACGGTTCCGACACGTTGAGCAAGCTGCTGACCTTCGGCCCGGAATGGCACAGCAAATTGCCGAGCGGCTGGCAGCGGGTGATCTCGCTGAAATGGCAGCGCGAAGAGTACGAACTCGGTGACGACTCAGGCCTGAGTACTTTGCTGATGCCCGGCATCAGCTACTCGTACCTGAAAAGCGACAACCGCATCGACCCGCACAACGGCTATCGCCTGAGCTTCGAAAGCAAAGTGGCGAAAGAAGGCCTCGGTTCCGATAACAACCTTCTATATGGCACCGCGCTGGTCAAAGGCCTGACCACGGTGTTCGACAAACACCGCTTGCTCGGTCGCGTGCAGGTCGGCGGCAGCGCCACCAACGGCTATAAATCGGTGCCGCCATCGCTGCGCTTCTTCGCCGGTGGCGATCAGAGCGTGCGCGGTTACGACTACCAGAGCCTGTCCCCGGAAAACTCCGAGGGCGATCGCATCGGTGGCCGTTACATGGTCGCCGGCAGCGTCGAATACCAATACTCGATCGCCGAGAAATGGCGGGTGGCGACCTTCGTCGATCAGGGCAACTCTTTCAATAAACTCGAACTGCCGAACCTCAAGACCGGGGTCGGTATTGGTGTGCGCTGGGTCTCGCCGGTCGGGCCTATCCGCCTCGATCTGGCCCATGCACTCGACGACGATGGCGGCATCCGGCTGCACTTTTCCATGGGGCCTGAGCTGTGAAGCGTGGTTTGAAAATAACGGCACTCACGCTATTGGCGCTGGTGTTGTTGATTGTATTGAGCGTCGCCACGGTGCTCGGCACGCAGGCCGGCAGCCGTTGGGTGTTGGGTCTGGTGCCGGGCCTCAGCGTCGAGAATTTTCAGGGTCGCCTCGGCGGTCAGTGGAGCGCCGATCATCTGCTCTGGCAGCAAGACACCAGCCGCGTCGAGCTGAACAAGGCGATCTTCGCCTGGTCACCGCTGTGCCTGACGCGCATGACGTTGTGCATCGAACAGCTCAAGGCTGATCAGGTCATCCTGCAATTTCCGCCGAGTGAAGAAACCACTGAAAGCGGCCCGATCAAACTGCCGGATCTGCAATTGCCGGTGGCCATCGAGCTGGGCGACGTGCAAGTTGGTAGCCTGCTGTTCAACGGCAGCGAGCAACTCAAGGGCTTGCAACTGGCGGCGCACTGGACGGCGCAGGGCATGCAGATTGAAAGCATCAAATTGCAGCGCGACGACCTCAGCCTGAACCTGTCCGGCACCCTCGCGCCGAGCGGTAACTGGCCGCTGAACATCGCCGGTGACCTGACGTTGCCATCGCCGGATAAGGGCCCATGGACGCTGGCGCTAAAAATCGACGGCGACCTGCTGAAAACCCTCAACCTGCACGCCGACAGTCGTGGCTACCTCGACGGCCAATTGAACGGCGAGTTGCAACCACTGGTGGAAAACCTGCCGGCCAAGCTGCGCATCACCAGCGACGCGTTCAAACCGAGCGCGGATCTGCCGGACACCCTTCAACTCAATCAACTGCTGCTGACCGCCGAAGGCGACCTGAAAAACGGTTACCAGTTAAACGGCAACGCTGCGCTGCCCGCCGATAAAGGCCCGGTGGCGCTGCTGCTCAAAGGCAAAGTTGACGCCAACGGCGCGCAAATCGCCGGCCTCGACCTGAGCGCCAACGACAAGCAAAGCCTCAAACTCACCGGCAGCGTCGACTGGAGCAAAGGCCTCACGGCCCAAGCCAACATCAATTGGCAGGATTTCCCGTGGCACCGGCTCTATAACGAAATCGACGAGCCGCAAGTCGCTTTGCGTACCTTCACTGGCGAAGTCTCCTACACCGACGGCCAATACCTCGGCAACTTCGCCGCCGCACTGGATGGCCCGGCGGGCGCGTTCACTCTGAGCAGTCCGTTCAGCGGCAACCTGAAACAGATCGCTTTGCCGCAACTGAAAATGGAAGCGGGGCAGGGCAAGGCTGAAGGGCACGTCAACGTGCAGTTCGCCGACGGCATCGCCTGGGACACGGCGCTCGATCTGTCGGCGCTGAACCCGGCGTACTGGGTCGCCGAGTTGCCGGGCACCTTGGCCGGGCCGCTGAAAAGCAAAGGCGAGATGAAAAACCAGCGCCTGAGCCTGACCGCTGACCTCGACCTCAAAGGCAAACTGCGCGGGCAACCGGCGATCCTGCAAGCCAAGGCCGACGGCGCTGGCGAACAGTGGAACCTGAATGCCCTGCAAATCCGCCTCGGCGACAACAGCATCAACGGCAAGGGCAGTCTGCAACAGAAACTCACCGGGCAGATCGACATCAAACTGGCGCGTCTGGCCCAGCTCTGGCCAGAACTGCGCGGGCAGATTAATGGCCGCGTCGACGTCGCCGGCACGCTGAAAGCCCCGCAGGGCAAACTCGGTCTGCAAGGTTCACAACTGGCGTTCCAGGATAATCGCCTGCAAAGCCTCAACCTCGACGCCACCCTCGACAGTGCGCAACGGGCGAAAATCGACCTCAAGGGCAGTGGCATTCAGGCCGGTGATACGTCTTTGGGCACGCTGACCGCCAGCGCTCAAGGCGACATCAAGAGCCAGAAACTCAGCCTCGACCTGCTCGGGCCGAAGCTGAAACTGGCCCTCGGTCTCGACGGCAATCTGGACAAGGGCAACTGGCGCGGCCGTTTGGCCAGCGGTGATATTCAGGCCGGTGGCCAGGACTGGAAGCTGCAAAACCCGGCCAAACTCGAACGTCTGGCTGACGGCAAAATCAACTTCGGCGCGCATTGCTGGCTGTCCGGCAATGCCAGCCTGTGCGGTGAAGACCAACGGCTGATGCCGGAGCCGAAACTGCGCTACCACCTCAAGCAGTTCCCGATTGAAAGCCTCGCGCAATGGTTGCCAAAAGACTTCGCCTGGCAGGGCAAGCTCAATGCCGATCTGCAACTGGACTTGCCGGCGAGCGGCCCGAACGGTGTGATCAGCGTCGATGCCAGCGGTGGCACTTTGCGCATGAAAGAAAAGGATCAGTGGCTGGACTTCCCGTACCAGACGCTCAAGCTCACCAGCAAACTCACACCGAAGCGCGTCGACACCGACCTCAATTTCGTCGGCGGCAAGCTCGGCGAACTGATGGTGCAGGCGCAGCTCAACCCGCTGCCGAAAAACAAACCGCTGAGCGGCTCGTTCCGCCTCACCGGTCTGGATCTGTCGGTGGCGCGGCCGTTTGTGCCGATGGTCGAGAAACTCACTGGGCGCCTGAACGGCAGCGGCACGATTTCCGGTGGCCTGCTGGCGCCGCTGGTCAACGGCACGGTGCAACTCAGTGACGGCGAAATGTCCGGCGCCGAGTTGCCGATGGAGCTGCAAGATCTGCAACTCACCGCATTGATCGCCGGTGAATCGGTGCGTCTGGACGGCGGCTGGAAAAGCGGCAAGAGCGGGCAGGGCAGCTTGAACGGTAACGTCGCCTGGGGTCAGGCGCTGGTGGTCGATCTGGCGCTGAAAGGCACGCAGTTGCCGGTCACTGTCGAACCGTACGCCAAACTCGAAATGGCGCCGGATCTGAAAATTTCCATGGCCGGCGATGAGCTGAAAATCGCCGGTAAAGTGCGGGTGCCGAAAGGCGAAATCACCGTGCGTGAACTGCCGCCATCGACGGTGAAAGTCTCTGACGACACGATCATCGTCGGCGCGCAGACCGAAGAGGGCAAACCGCCGATGGCCATGAAAATGGACATCGACGTGGAGGTTGGCGACGACAAACTCGCCTTCGCCGGATTTGGCCTGACCGCTAATGTGCAGGGGCATGTGCACATCGGCGACAACATGGACACCCGTGGCGAGCTGTGGCTCAACGATGGCAAATACAGTGCTTACGGTCAGCGCCTGTCCGTGCGGCGTGCGCGCCTGCTGTTCGCCGGGCCCATCGATCAGCCATACCTGGACATCGAAGCGATTCGCCAGACCGACGACGTGATCGCCGGTATCCGCCTGAGCGGCAGCGCCGAACAGCCGACCACGCAGATCTTCTCCGAACCGGCGATGAGCCAGGAGCAGGCGCTGTCCTATCTGGTACTCGGCCGTCCGCTGAGTACCAACGGCGAAGACAACAACATGCTCGCGCAAGCGGCGTTGGGGTTGGGCTTGATGGGCAGCGCCGGGGTGACCAGCAGCCTGGCCAAGGATCTCGGGATTCAGGATTTCCAGCTCGACACAGCGGGCAGCGGCGATGCCACCAGCGTGGTGGCCAGCGGCAACATTACCGAGAAGCTCAGTTTGCGTTATGGCGTTGGCGTGTTTGAACCGGCCAGCACCATTGCCTTGCGCTACAAGCTGAGCAAAAAAGTCTACGTCGAAGCGGCGAGTGGCGTCGCGAGTTCGCTGGATATCTTCTACAAGCGCGATTTCTAGACCACGCTCCCTCCTAGACCGAGTCGCTTCCTTCGCGAGCAAGCCCGCTCCCACAGGGGATCTCCAACAGACACAAAATTTGCGTCGAACGGAGATCCAGTGTGGGAGCGGGCTTGCTCGCGAAGGCGTCCGCGCGGGCAGCACAAAAACCAAGCCGCGAGTTGGCTGGATATCTTCTACAAGCGCGATTTCTAACCGAGCTCCCTCCAAAACCGAGTCGCACCCTTCGCGAGCAAGCTCGCTCCCACAGGGGATCTCCAACAGACGCAAAATTTGCATCGAACGGAGATCCAGTGTGGGAGCGGGCTTGCTCGCGAAGGCGTCCGCGCAGGCAGCACAAAGACCAAGCCATATCTTCTACAAGCGCGATTTCTAGACCGCGCTTCCTCCTAAACCGAGTTGTACCCTTCGCGAGCAAGCCCGCTCCCACAGGGGATCTCCAACAGACGCAAAATTTGCGTCGAACTGAGATCCAGTGTGGGAGCGGGCTTGCTCGCGAAGGCGTCCGCACGGGGCAACACAAAAACCAAGCCCACTGGTCAACTAATTGCTAAGCAACCTAACTATTGCGTTGACATTCGCTGCCTAGGCAGTAACATCTCGACATACATTCACTGCCTAGGCAGTTATTAGGTGAGCAAATGAAGCATTTCACCCCGGACGAATTCAAACACTGCCATCTCGGCCTGTTGCTTGGCCGTGCTGCGCTGCTCAAAGACCGGATCATCGACACCCACATGGAACCCCACGGCATCACCGCCGCGCAGTTCAAGGTGTTGATCATCATGGCCCAGTACGGCGTCGATACCCCGGCCGAACTGTGCCGGCATCTGTCGCTCGACAGCGGTTCGATGACGCGCATGCTCGATCGTCTGGAGCAGAAAGGTTTTCTGGCTCGCCAACGCAGCGAAGGCGACCGCCGTCAGGTGCAACTGACCCTGACCGAGCAAGGCCAGTTACTGGCCGATCGCCTGCCGCACATCGGCGCCAACGCGATGAATGAACTGGCGGGCGCCGTCACTCCGGACGAGTTGAAGACCCTGGAATACATCCTCAAGAAAATCCTGCTGGCAGCCGGTGACCCGATCACTATCCAGCGGTTAGGTGAACACAATGAGCGGTAAAACCTTGCGCAGCAGCCTGACGCTGGTGCTGTCGGCGATGATCCTCGCCGGTTGCGCCAACTACAGCGGCCTCGACACTCAAGGCCAGAACCTTGATGCGAAAAACCTGAAAGTCGGCCAGTCCCTCAACGGCGTGACCCTGTCGCCAGCTGCATGGCCGAAAAGCGATTGGTGGACCAGCCTCGGCGATCCGCAACTCGACGGCTTGATCCGCGAAGCCCTGCACGACAGCCCGGACATGCAGATCGCCGCAGCGCGCGCCCACCAGGCCAGCGCCGCCGCCTATGCCGCCGATGCCGAACGCTATCCGACCCTCGACGCCAGCGCCGGCATCAGCCGCTCGCGCCTGGCCAAGGATCAGGATCCGCTGGGGCAGGGCGATGCCTACGCCACCGTGCGTAATGTCAGCGCCGGTTTCAATTACAACTTCGATCTGTGGGGCGGCCAGCGCGATGCCTGGGAAGCGGCACTCGGTCAGGCCCGCGCCGCCGAAGTCGATCGTCAGGCGGCACAGTTGACCCTCGCTGCCGACGTCGCTCGCGCTTACAGCGATCTCGGTCAGGCGCACATCGTTTATGACCTGTCCAACGACGACCTCAAACGCACCAAACAAATGCTCGACTTGAGCCAGCGTCGCCTGAGCGCCGGGATCGACAGCCAGTATCAATACCAACAAACGCAAAGTCTGGAAGCCACTTCTGAGGCCAACCTGATCGACGCGGAAAAGCGCCTGAACAGCGCCAAAATTGCGCTGGCCGTACTGCTCGGCAAAGGCCCGGATCGCGGCAATGAAATTGCCCGGCCGAAAGTCCTGCAAGCCAGTGCCGTCGCAGTGCCGTCGGTATTGCCCGCCGAGCTGCTGGGTCGTCGTCCGGATCTGGTCGCCGCACGCTGGCGTGTAGAAGCGGCGAGCAAAGACATCGACTCGGCGAAAACCCGCTTCTATCCCAACTTGAACCTGTCGGCCTCGGCCGGTGCCGAATCTTTGTTGGGTGACGCGATGTTTGGCTCGGCCAGTCGCTTCTTCAACATTGCCCCGACCATTTCGGTGCCGATCTTCGACGGCGGACGCCTGCGCGCCAACCTCGACGCGCGCGACGCCGATTACGATCTGGCAGTGGCGCAGTACAACAAAAATCTGGTGCAAGCACTGGGCGATGTCAGCGACACGATCAACCAGTTGCGTGATATCGGCCGGCAGATCGGCGCGCAGCAACACGCCACCGAGATTGCTCAGGATTCTTACAACACCGTCGTCCAGCGTTACGGTTCCGGCATCGGCAACTACCTGGACGTGCTCAGCATCGAGCAGCAACTGCTGCAGGCCCAGCGCCAACTGGCCAACCTCAATGCCGAGCAGATCGACCTGTCGATTCAACTGATGCAAGCGCTGGGCGGCGGCTTCCAGGGGCAGACCCTGAGCGCAGCCAACGCCACCCCAGCCACGCCGCACAACTAATTCAAGGTAATTGTCATGGCCACTGCCGAAAACACTCAAGCTCAAGACAACACCCCGGACAACGGCAACCCGCGCAAACGCAAAGTGATGCTGGTGGTGCTGGCCGTTGTCGTCCTGCTCGCCTGCGCTGGCGTGTGGGCGTATCACGAGTTCATCGGGCGCTTTAACGAAAGCACCGACGATGCCTACGTCAACGGCAATGTCGTGGAAATCACGCCGCTGGTCACCGGCACTGTGGTCAGCATCGGTGCTGACGACGGTGATCTGGTGCACGAAGGTCAGGTGCTGATCAACTTCGACCCGAACGACGCGGAAGTCGGCCTGCAAAGTGCGCAAGCGAAACTGGCGCGCACCGTGCGTCAGGTGCGCGGTCTGTACAGCAACGTGGATGGCATGAAAGCCCAGGTCAACGCGCAACAGGCCGAAGTTCAGAAAGCCCAGGACAACTTCAATCGCCGGAAGAACCTTGCCGCTGGCGGCGCGATTTCTCAGGAAGAACTGTCCCACGCTCGCGACGACCTGACCTCGGCGCAAAACGCCTTGGCCAATGCCAAACAGCAATTGAAAACCACCAGCGCGCTGGTCGATGACACCGTGGTCTCCTCGCACCCGGACGTGATGCAAGCCGCCGCTGAATTGCGTCAGGCTTACCTGACCAACGCGCGCAGCACCTTGATCGCGCCGGTCACTGGTTACGTGGCCAAGCGCACCGTGCAACTCGGTCAGCGTGTGCAACCGGGTACTGCGCTGATGGCGGTGATTCCGCTGGATCAACTGTGGATCGACGCCAACTTCAAGGAAACCCAACTGCGCGATATGCGCATCGGTCAGCCGGTGGATATCGAATCCGATGTGTACGGCAGCGATGTGAAATACAGCGGCACCGTCGACAGCCTCGGCGCCGGTACCGGTAGTGCGTTTGCGCTGCTGCCTGCGCAGAACGCCACGGGTAACTGGATCAAGATCGTTCAGCGTGTGCCGGTGCGCATCCACATCAACGCCGAAGAACTGGCCAAGCACCCGCTGCGCGTTGGTCTGTCGACCAACGTTGAAGTGAACCTGCACGACCAGAGCGGCCCGATGCTGGCGCAGCAGCCACCGCAAAAGGCCTCGTTCACCACCAATATCTACGATCAGCAACTGGCCGACGCCGACGCGATGATCGCGCAACTGATCCACGACAACAGCGCTGCGGCGAGAAAAACCGCGCAACGCTGATACGTCCCCCTGTGGGAACAGGCTTGGGGATCCAGGTTTTACCTGTGGCCAGGGATTTGTCTGAGGAAAAGGAATTACCTGTTGAGTGGGGATTTATTGTGGTGAGGGGATTTATCCCCGATGGGTCGCGGAGCGGCCCTGCTTTTGATTCAGAAAAGACGGGACTGCTGCGCAGTCCATCGGGGATAAATCCCCTCGCCACAATGAATTCACTCTCCACCATAAATTCTCAGGCCACAGAAAATTTTCATTACCACAAAGATTGCTTCCCACAGGGCTGCTGCATCTGTAACAGATGCGGCGCTAATCAGGTTCCAAAGGATTCACAATGAGCAATAACGCTTCTTTCACGCCGCCCAGCCTGTTGCTCAGCACCATCGGTCTGTCGCTGGCGACGTTCATGCAAGTGCTCGACACCACCATCGCCAACGTGGCGCTGCCGACGATTTCCGGCAACCTCGGGGTGAGTTCGGAGCAGGGCACTTGGGTGATCACTTCGTTTGCCGTGAGTAACGCGATTGCGCTGCCGTTGACCGGTTGGCTCAGTCGGCGTTTCGGCGAGGTGAAACTGTTTCTCTGGGCGACGATTCTGTTCGTGCTGGCCTCGTTTCTCTGCGGTATCTCGACGTCGATGCCGGAACTGATCGGCTTCCGCGTCCTGCAAGGCCTGGTCGCCGGGCCGCTCTATCCGATGACGCAAACCCTGTTGATCGCGGTCTATCCCCCCGCGAAGCGAGGCATGGCCCTCGCGTTATTGGCGATGGTCACGGTGGTCGCGCCGATTGCAGGCCCCATTCTCGGTGGCTGGATTACTGACAGCTACAGCTGGCCGTGGATCTTTTTCATCAACGTGCCAATCGGGATTTTTGCGGTGATGGTGGTGCGTTCGCAACTGGCCAAGCGGCCGGTGGAAACCAGCCGTCAGCCGATGGACTACGTCGGTCTGATCACGCTGATCATCGGCGTCGGCGCCTTGCAGGTGATCCTCGACAAGGGCAACGACCTCGACTGGTTTGAGTCGAATTTCATCATCATCGGCGCGGCGATTTCCGTGGTGGCGCTGGCGGTGTTCGTGATCTGGGAAATGACTGACCGCCACCCGGTGGTGAATCTGCGGCTGTTCGCTTACCGCAACTTCCGCATCGGCACGCTGGTGCTGGTGTTGGGTTATGCCGGGTTCTTCGGCATCAACCTGATCCTGCCGCAGTGGTTGCAGACGCAAATGGGCTACACCGCGACCTGGGCCGGTCTGGCCGTGGCGCCGATCGGGATTCTGCCGGTGCTGCTGTCGCCGTTTGTCGGCAAGTACGCTCACAAGTTCGACTTGCGGTTACTCGCCGGCATCGCGTTTTTGGCGATTGGCTTGAGCTGCTTCATGCGCGCCGAGTTCACCAACGAAGTCGATTTCCAGCATATCGCGCTGGTGCAACTGTTCATGGGCATTGGCGTGGCGCTGTTCTTTATGCCGACCCTGAGCATTCTGATGTCGGACTTGCCACCAAACCAGATCGCCGACGGCGCCGGTCTTGCCACCTTCCTGCGGACGTTGGGCGGCAGCTTCGCGGCTTCGCTGACTACTTGGATCTGGATTCGTCGGGCTGACCAGCATCATGCGTATATGAGCGAGAGCATCAGCACGTATGAACCGGCGACGCGGGAGGCGCTGAACCAGTTGGGCGGGGCGAGCAACCCGGCGTATGCGCAGCTGGATCATGTGCTGACCAGTCAGGCGTACATGTTGTCGACCGTGGATTACTTCACGCTGCTGGGGTGGGGGTTTATGGGGTTGATTTTGATTGTGTGGCTGGCGAAGCCGCCGTTTGCCGCGAAGGCAGGGCCTGCCGCTTCGGGGCACTGAGGTCAAAAGCCCCTCACCCTAACCCTCTCCCGGAGGGAGAGGGGACTGACCGAGATGGATGTTTGAACTACACCGACTTGCAATACCGAGTCGAACTCAGGTTTTGAAAAGCCCACAAATCGGCTCCCTCTCCCTCGGGAGAGGGTTGGGGTGAGGGGGTGGCGATCTTCAGCCGTGCGGCAATGCCAGCGGTGGGGCGAAATCGAACGGCGCCAACGCATAGCCGCTCTCATCCACCTGCAACGCCCAACCCTGGCGATCCCAATCCCCCAGCACAATCCGCTTCGCCGCTTCATCACCAATCTGCAACTTGTGAATCGCCGGGCGATGGGTGTGGCCGTGGATCAGGGTTTTCACCCCAAACTCCTGCATGATCCGCGGAATCTCCTCCGGCGTGACATCAACAATGTCATTGGCCTTCATCCGCGTCTGCGCCTTGCTCTCGCTGCGCAGTTTGCGCGCCAGTTTATGGCGGCTGCTCAGTGGCAGGTTGCGCAGGATAAACAGCGTGAGCGGATTGCGCAGGTAGCGGCGCAGCTTCATATAGCCGACGTCGCGGGTGCAGAGGCTGTCGCCGTGCATCAACAGCACCGGCTCGCCGTAGAACTGCACGACACTCGGATCTTTCAGCAGCGTGCAGCCGGCTTCTTTGCAGAACGCCTTGCCGAGCATGAAGTCGCGATTGCCGTGCATCAGAAAAATCGCCGTGCCGCTGTCGCTCAATTGGCGCAGGGCCTGGCAGATGGAACGCTGGAAGGGCGTCATGGCGTCGTCGCCAATCCACGCTTCAAAGAAGTCGCCAAGAATGTACAACGCACTCGCCGAGCGGGCGCGTCCGGCGAGCAAATCCAGAAACGCCCGGGTGATGTCCGGGCGCTCCTCTTCCAGATGCAAGTCTGAAATCAGCAATATCACGCTTCGATGATCTCGGCTTTCTCGATGATCACGTCGTCTGCTGGTACGTCCTGGTGGCCGGACTTCATGGTGGTCGACACGCCTTTGATCTTGTCGACAACGTCGGTGCCGGCGGTCACTTTACCGAATACCGCGTAACCCCAGCCCTGAGTGTTCTTGCCGCTGTGGTTGAGGAAAGAGTTGTCGGCAACGTTAATGAAGAACTGCGCGGAAGCCGAATGCGGCTCCATGGTGCGGGCCATGGCAACGGTGTACTTGTCGTTGGAAAGACCGTTGTCAGCTTCGTTCTGGATGCTTGGACGCTTGTCTTTCTTTTCTTTCATGCCTGGCTCGAAACCGCCGCCCTGGATCATGAAGTTACCGATGACACGGTGGAAAACAGTGTTTTCGTAGTGACCGGCTTTCACGTACTCGATGAAGTTGGCGACGGTGATCGGCGCCTTGTCAGCGTTCAGTTCGATGACGATGTCGCCATGGTTGGTGGTCAGTTTGACTTGAGTCATGATCGCTTCTCTTTAGAGGAATTCGTGGTTTTGGGACATCGAGCCCCCAAACCGGTTCAGCCAGCGTGGGCCAATATGCGCAGTTTAGCGTGACAGGCGCGAATTTCGAGGCAGTTTTTCAAATCCCGGCGATTAAATGCATGCCTTTATAGGGCCTGCTCTGTCAGCCCCTTGACAGCATCGGCTATGATAGCGGCTTTGTTTTGTCTGGCCCCCACTGCGGCCGCGCACCTGTAAGTCAAGGATCCTATGAGCAAGCCCACTGTCGACCCTACCTCGAATGCCAAGTCCGGCCCCGCCGTGCCGGTCAATTTCCTGCGGCCGATCATCCAGGCAGACCTGGACTCGGGCAAGCACACCCAGATCGTCACGCGTTTCCCGCCTGAGCCCAACGGCTACCTGCACATCGGCCACGCCAAGTCGATCTGCGTGAACTTTGGCCTGGCCCAGGAGTTCGGCGGCGTCACGCACCTGCGTTTCGACGACACCAACCCGGCCAAGGAAGATCAGGAATACATCGACGCGATCGAAGCCGACGTCAAATGGCTGGGCTTCGAATGGTCCGGCGAAGTGCGCTACGCCTCGCAGTATTTCGACCAGTTGCACGATTGGGCCGTTGAGCTGATCAAGGCTGGCAAGGCCTACGTCGACGACCTGACCCCGGAGCAAGCCAAGGAATACCGTGGCAGCCTGACCGAGCCGGGCAAAAACAGCCCGTTCCGCGACCGTTCGGTGGAAGAGAACCTCGACTGGTTCGCCCGCATGCGCGCCGGTGAGTTCCCGGACGGCGCCCGCGTGCTGCGTGCGAAGATCGACATGGCCTCGCCGAACATGAACCTGCGCGACCCGATCATGTACCGCATCCGCCACGCCCATCACCACCAGACCGGCGACAAGTGGTGCATCTACCCGAACTACGACTTCACCCACGGTCAGTCGGACGCCATCGAAGGCATCACCCACTCGATCTGCACCCTGGAATTCGAAAGCCATCGTCCGCTGTACGAGTGGTTCCTCGACGCGCTGCCAGTGCCGGCGCATCCGCGTCAGTACGAGTTCAGCCGTCTGAACCTCAACTACACCATCACCAGCAAGCGCAAGCTCAAGCAACTGGTCGATGAAAAGCACGTGCATGGCTGGGACGATCCACGCATGTCCACGCTGTCGGGTTTCCGCCGCCGTGGCTACACGCCGAAATCGATCCGCAACTTCTGCGAAATGGTCGGCACCAACCGTTCCGACGGCGTGGTTGACTTCGGCATGCTCGAATTCAGCATCCGTGATGACCTCGACCACACTGCGCCGCGTGCCATGTGCGTCCTGCGTCCACTGAAAGTCGTGATCACCAACTACCCGGAAGGCCAGGTCGAAAACCTCGAACTGCCGCGCCACCCGAAAGAAGACATGGGCGTACGCGCGCTGCCGTTCGCCCGGGAAATCTACATCGACCGTGACGACTTCATGGAAGAGCCGCCAAAGGGCTACAAGCGCCTGGAACCGGCCGGCGAAGTGCGTCTGCGCGGTAGCTACGTGATCCGTGCCGATGAAGCGATCAAGGACGCCGACGGCAACATCGTCGAACTGCGTTGCTCGTACGACCCGGAAACACTCGGCAAGAACCCTGAAGGCCGCAAGGTCAAAGGCGTGATCCACTGGGTACCGGCTGCGGCCAGCGTCGAGTGCGAAGTGCGTCTGTACGATCGTCTGTTCCGTTCGGCCAACCCTGAGAAGGCCGAAGACAGCGCAAGTTTCCTCGATAACATCAACCCTGATTCGCTGCAGGTACTCACCGGTTGTCGTGCGGAGCCATCGCTTGGCAATGCACAGCCGGAAGACCGTTTCCAGTTCGAGCGCGAAGGCTACTTCGTCGCCGATTTGAAGGACTCGAAACCAGGTCAGCCGGTATTCAACCGTACCGTGACCCTGCGTGATTCGTGGGGCCAGTGATTCAGCGTCAAGGAAATTAAAAGTGCTGACGATTTACAACACGCTCACCAAGAGCAAACAAGTCTTCAAACCGCTGGATGGCAACAATGTGCGTATGTACGTCTGCGGGATGACCGTGTATGACTACTGCCACATCGGCCATGGCCGCAGCATGGTCGCGTTCGACCTGGTGACCCGCTGGTTGCGCTTCAGCGGTTACAACCTGACGTACGTGCGCAACATCACCGACATTGAAGACAAGATCATCAATCGTGCCCGCGAAAACGGCGAGCCGTACGACGCGCTGACCGAGCGCATGATCACCGCGATGCACGAGGACGAGGCGCGTCTCAACATCCTCAAACCGGACATGGAGCCGCGTGCCACCGATCATATTCCGGGCATGCTGAGCATGATCCAGACCTTGATCGACAAGGGTTACGCCTACGCCCCGGGCAATGGCGACGTGTACTACCGCGTCGCCAAGTTCATGGGCTACGGCAAACTGTCGCGCAAAAAGATCGAAGACCTGCGCATCGGCGCGCGTATTGAAGTCGACGAAGCCAAGCAGGATCCGTTGGACTTCGTGCTGTGGAAAGCCACCAAACCGGGCGAGCCAAGCTGGGAATCGCCGTGGGGCGCCGGGCGTCCGGGCTGGCACATCGAGTGCTCGGTGATGTCCACCTGCTGCCTCGGCGAGACCTTCGACATTCATGGCGGCGGCAGCGACCTTGAGTTCCCGCACCACGAAAACGAAATCGCGCAGAGCGAAGCGGCCACCGGCAAGACCTACGCCAACGCGTGGATGCATTGCGGCATGATTCGCATCAATGGCGAGAAGATGTCCAAGTCCTTGAACAACTTCTTCACCATTCGCGACGTGCTGGAAAAATACCACCCGGAAGTCGTGCGTTACCTGCTGGTGTCGAGCCACTACCGCAGCGCGATCAACTACTCGGAAGACAACCTCAAGGACGCCAAAGGCGCACTCGAGCGTTTCTACCACGCGCTCAAAGGCTTGCCGACCGTTGCACCGGCGGGCGGCGAAGCGTTTGTTGAACGCTTCACTACCGTGATGAACGACGACTTCGGTACCCCGGAAGCGTGCGCGGTGCTGTTTGAGATGGTGCGTGAGATCAACCGCCTGCGTGAGAGCGATCTCGATGCAGCGGCGGGTCTGGCGGCGCGTCTGAAAGAGCTGGCGAGCGTGTTGGGTGTGTTGCAGTTGGAAGCCGATGACTTCTTGCAGGCGGGCGCTGAAGGGCGTGTCGATGCGGCTGAAGTTGATGCGCTGATTGCTGCGCGTCTGGCGGCTCGGGCCGGGAAGGATTGGGCTGAGTCGGACCGGATTCGTGATCAGTTGACGGCGATGGGTGTGGTGTTGGAAGACGGCAAGGGTGGGACTACCTGGCGTTTGGCTGACTGATTGCTTTATTGCTGCAAAACAAAACCCGCCATGTGCGGGTTTTTGTTTGGCCGCGAGAAGAGCCCACCCTAACCCTCTCCCGGAGGGAGAGGGGACTGAATGGGGGATGCTCGCGAGATACGCCGACCTGAGCGTGCTGTACCGAATCCGTAATCGACTGGTTTTGATCGTTCCCACGCTCTGCGTGGGAATGCCTCTTCGGACGCTCCGCGTTCGGTTTTGCAGGGACGCAGAGCGTCCCCGGCTGCATGCCCACGCGGAGCGTGGGAACGATCAAGATCGCAGCCTTCGACAGCTCCTACATGAAATGCGATTCCTGTAGGAGCTGCCGAAGGCTGCGATCTTTTGATCTGTGCTTTTAGCCGAGGTTGCTTTTGCTCTGCGCGTAGGTCTTGATGTCTGACGCAGCCGGATGCTGCGTCGATGACGATTCTGCAACGGAGAAATCATGGCCAATCATTACCGCGAACTGTTCGCGACCCCCGGCGCCACCGGGTTAGTGCTCGCGAGCTCCATCGCGCGGTTGCCGCAGGCGATGATCGGCATTGGCATCATCACCATGCTGGTTCAGCAAACCGGTGTCTACTGGTTGGCCGGAGCAGTCGCCGGCACTTTTACCCTTGCCAATGCACTGCTCGGCCCGCCCATCTCGAAACTGGTTGATCAACATAGCCAGAGCCGCGTGCTGCCGGTCGTGACGGCTTTCAGCATCGTGATGCTGCTGGCGCTGATCATCGCCGTCTACATTCGCGCGCCCGCCGCATGGCTGTTTATTCTGGCGGCTCTGGCGGGGACGATGCCGAGCATGCCGTCGATGATCCGCGCCCGATGGACGCAGCTGTTCCGTGGCAAGCCGCAATTACACACGGCGTTTTCGCTGGACACGGTTCTGACCGAAATGGCCTACATCGTCGGCCCGCCACTGGCAATCGGACTGAGCGTGAGCTTTTTCGCCGAAGCGGGGCCGCTGGTCGCGGTCGGATTGCTGGCCATCGGGGTCACGGCGTTTGTGCTGCAACGCCAGACCGAACCCAAGGTTGTCGTGGGCCACAGCGGTCATGCCGGCTCAACCTTGCTGATCCCTGGCGTCCGCACCATTGTTTTGGCGCTGTTGGCGATGGGCGTTATCGGCGGAGCAATCGATGTCGCCGTCGTCGCGTTCGCCAATGCGCAAGGCTGGCCAGCGTCGGCGACATTCATTCTCGCGGCTTATGCCTTTGGTTCGCTGGTGGCTGGCCTGACGTTCGGGGCGATGAGGGTTTCCCTGGCGATTGAAAAACAGTTCCTGATCGGGATATTGGTCACGGCGTTTACCGGTGTGCTGCCAGTTTTTGCGACGGACGTTTATGTGCTGACCGCAGCGCTGTTTATCGCCGGCATCTCGTTTGCGCCGACGATGGTGGTGGTGATGAAAATGGGCACGATCATTATCCCGCCGTCGCGGATCACCGAGGGGCTGACGTGGATGACCACCGGGATCAGCGTGGGTGTTGCACTCGGCGGCATGCTGGCGGGGATGGTGATCGATGCCTTTGGCGCGCGAGCGGGATTTGCGGTGGCTATTGGTGCGGGTTTGATGATGGTGGTCGTTGTGCTGGTGGGGTTGCGCACATTGGCGGCGGCTTCGGCTGTGCAGGTTGAGCCGGAATTTTTGCCCTCACCCTAGCCCTCTCCCGTAGGAGAGGGGACTGATTGGGGGATGCTCACGAGATACAGCGACCTGTTCGATTTGCACCGAATCCATAATCGCCACGATCTTTCGGGTCGATGTCCAGCGTCAGACACCACGGTCAGCTCCCTCTCCCTCCGGGAGAGGGCTGGGGTGAGGGAAAGCGGCTCACTCAACCCTCAATCTGCCGCAACCGCTTATAAAGCGTATTGCGGCTCACCCCCAACCGCCGCGCCAAATGCGAAATATTGCCCCCGGAAGCCTTCAGCTCCCGGTTCAGCGCCTCGACATCGTTCAGATCAATCCCTAACGGGGCGCAGGTCTCCACCGGCTCCATCTCCAGATCGACAAAAAAATCATCCGGCAAATGCTCCGGCCTTACTGGCTGCTCCTCGGCCATGGCCAGCGCCACCTGCATCACGCTACTGACCTGACGCAAGTTCCCCGGCCACGGATGCCGATCAAACAACTCAAGCACTTCCTGACTCAATCCCGCCCATTGCGTCGGCTCGCGATGCTGCTCCCACAAGCGTTTAAACAACGCCTCTTTATCACTGCGCTCCCGAAGCGGCGGCAATTCCAGCGTCAATCCACCAATGCGGTAATACAAATCCTCCCTGAACCGGCCCAATTGCACTTGTTCGCGCAAGGAACGATTAGTCGCCGAGATAATCCGCAAATCCACCGCAAACAACTCGCTGCTGCCCACCGGTTGCACACAACGCTCCTGCAAAACCCGCAGCAACCGCGCTTGTGTTGGCAGCGGCATGTCGCCGATTTCATCAAGAAACAGCGTGCCTTTGTCAGCCTTGCGTATCAGGCCAATGCTGCCTTTCTGATTGGCTCCAGTGAACGCGCCTTTCTCGTAGCCGAACAGTTCGGATTCGACCAGTTCGGCGGGGATCGCTGCGCAGTTGACGGCGATGAAGGCCTGTTTGCTGCGCGAGCTGGCTTGATGCAGGGCTTTGACGAAGACTTCCTTGCCGACGCCGGTTTCGCCGTGGATCAGCAGTGGAATGTCTTTCTCCAACAGCCGTTCCGCCTGGCGCACGGCTTTTTCAACGCGACTGTCACCGAAGTGCAAGGTGTTGAGGCTGATGCCCGACGGTGCGGTCGCTTTGGCCTCCGCGATAAACACCCGTGGCTGAACCAACGCCTGCTTCGGCCGTTTCAATAGACACTGAAAGCGGTTGCGCCCAGAAGTCTGCAAGGCAAACGGCAGATCATCCGGCTGATTGAGCAACTCCAGCAGCGACACATTAAACAAACTCTCAACACTGACCCGCGACAAGCGCACACCGAGCAGATTATCCGCCCGACGATTGGCCGACAGCACTTGCCCGCTCTCATCAAAAATCAACAACCCGGCCCACTGGCTGTCGAGGTTGTTCAGCCCGGTATTGAAAGTCAGTTGAAAATGCTGACCATGGAACAGGTTGAGGATCAGCCGGTTTTCCACGGTCTGGCTCATCATCTTGACCATGCCCAAGGTGTGCGAGGGCGGTAGATAACTGTCGCTGGACACATCGAGCACGGCAATCACCTTGCGCTCGGCATCGAAAATCGGCGCGGCGGAACCGGTCATAAAGCGGTTGGCCTTGAGGAAGTGTTCATCGTGTTCGATGTGTACCGCTTGTTCGCACGCCAGTGCCGTTCCGATCGCGTTGGTGCCGCTGCATCGCTCCATCCAGCTCGCACCGGCCTGAAACCCCCTGGCCAGATTCGGCTCGATAAAGCGCTGCGTGCCCCACGATGTCAGCACCTGGCCCTGATTGTCGGCGAGCATGATCAGGCAGTTGGAATTGCTCAGGATGTTTTCGTAATAGGGCAGGACTTCCTGATGCGTGGTTTGCACCAGTGAATGATGGCGGTCGAGCAGGTGCATGATGCCGGCGGCGGGGAGTTGGTCGAAGGCCGGGGTGCTTTGGTGATCAAGACCAAACGCGCGGCAACGTTGCCAGGACGTCTGGACGATCGCGTCGTGGGACAGCGGCGGGGCAGGTGCGGCCATGGCAGTCAGCCTCTGATGTAGCGATTTTTATTGTTGTTATGGGCCCGATCTTTGGAACGACACAATTCAACTGTGGGAGCGGGCTTGCTCGCGAATGCGGTGTGTCATTCAACTGATTCAGTGACTGATACTCCGCTTTCGCGAGCAAGCCCGCTCCCACAGGGGATCTCTATCGCATTCGAGATTGGGTAAAAAGCGTTCATAGAGTGTTGTTCACTATTGTTCATTGTCAATCGCCCGACTGTTCAAATGTGTTCAGCAATGAACGCCCAATCCCTGCGTTTTCAACGATTTTCACGACTAATCAATCACTTGCCATTTCTGGCACGAAACTCGCTCCCGTGCACAGGTCGCTTGACTCCAATAATAAAAAGGCCGAGCCATGTCACTCACCCTGGAGCACGTCAGCCGCACCGTCGAGGGCCAGACCTGGATCGACGATGCCTGCCTGAAATTCGAAGCCGGTTCGTTCAACGTTTTGCTCGGTCGCACCCTGTCCGGCAAAACCAGCCTCATGCGCTTGATGGCTGGTCTGGACAAGCCCGACAGCGGTCGCATCCTGATGAACGGCGTTGACGTCACCCAACGCCCGGTGCGCCTGCGCAACGTGTCGATGGTCTATCAGCAGTTCATCAATTACCCGACCATGACCGTGTTCGAGAACATCGCCTCGCCGCTGCGCCAGGCCGGTGTGTCGAAAGAGATCATCCACAGCAAAGTGCAAGAAACCGCGAAGATGCTGCGCATCGAGAAGTTTCTGCAGCGCTATCCGCTGGAGTTGTCCGGCGGCCAACAGCAACGCACGGCCATGGCTCGCGCGCTGGTCAAGGATGCCGAGCTGATCCTGTTCGATGAACCGCTGGTCAACCTCGATTACAAACTGCGCGAAGAACTGCGCCAGGAAATGCGCGAGCTATTCAAGGCGCGCCACACCATTGCGATTTACGCCACCACCGAGCCCAACGAAGCGCTGGCCCTCGGCGGCACCACGACCATTCTTCACGAAGGCCGGGTGATTCAGAGCGGCCCGTCCACGTCGGTGTATCATCAGCCACAAACCGTGCTCGCTGCCGAATTGTTCTCCGAACCACCGATCAACCTGATGCCGGGGCGCATCGCCGGCAACGAAGTCAGCTTCGCCAATTTTGTGCACTTCCCGTTAAACGTCGATTTGCGCCCGGTGGGCGAGGGCGAGTTCCGTTTTGGCGTGCGCCCCAGCCATATCTCGCTGGTGCCTAGCAATGATGACGACCTCGAACTGGCGGTTACCGTCGAAGTCGCCGAGATCAGCGGTTCGGAAACCTTCCTGCACGTGCGCAACGAGCATTTCCTGCTGGTGCTGCACCTGCCCGGCGTTCACGAATACGACGTCGATGCGCCGATCCGCATTTACATCCCGACCCACAAACTGTTCGTTTTCGATGCGCAGGGCCGTCTGGTGCAAGCACCGGGCCGGCGTGTCGCGAGGGTTGCCTGATGGCCGAAATCCGATTGCAGCACCTCGCCCACAGCTACAGCAAAACCCCGGGCGGCGCGGAGGATTACGCGATCCGCGAGATGGATCACGTCTGGGAGCAGGGCGGCGCCTATGCCTTGCTCGGGCCGTCGGGTTGCGGCAAGTCAACCTTGCTCAACATCATTTCCGGCCTGCTCAGCCCCTCGCAGGGCCACGTCTTGTTCGACGGCAAAGCGGTCAACGACCTGACGCCAGAGAAGCGCAACATCGCTCAGGTTTTCCAGTTTCCGGTGGTCTACGACACCATGACCGTGTTCGATAACTTGGCTTTCCCCCTGCGAAATCAGGGCATGGCCGAGGCGAAAGTGCACAGCAAGGTGCAGGAAATTGCCGAAGTCCTCGACCTGCAAAACCTCCTGAGCAAGAAGGCGCGCAACCTCACCGCCGACGAAAAACAGAAAGTCTCGATGGGCCGTGGTCTGGTGCGCGATGACGTTTCCGCGATCCTTTTCGACGAGCCGCTGACGGTGATCGACCCGCACCTGAAGTGGAAACTGCGGCGCAAGCTCAAGCAGATCCACGAGCAGTTCAACATCACCATGGTCTACGTCACCCACGATCAACTGGAGGCTTCGACCTTCGCCGACAAGATCGCGGTGATGTACGGCGGCCAGATTGTGCAGTTCGGCACGCCACGGGAATTGTTCGAACGGCCGAGCCACACCTTTGTCGGCTATTTCATCGGCAGCCCGGGAATGAACCTGATCGAGGTGCAGCCACAACCCGGCGGCGTCGGTTTCGCCTCGACGCACTTGCCGTTGTCCGACGCCATGCAGCGACATATCGAACACGGCCAGTGGAAAAATCTGAAGGTCGGTATCCGCCCGGAGTTTATTCACGTGTGGGACGAGCCGTTTGATGACGCGATGCAGGCAAACGTCGTACACGTCGAAGACCTCGGCACCTACAAGATCATGACCCTCGACCTCGACGGCGCGCCTTTGAAAGTGCGTCTGGCCGAAGACAAACCGGTGCCGCAGGGCACCGCGTACATCAGTTTTCCGGCGCAGTGGCTGATGGTTTATGCCGATGAGTTTCTGCTAGAAGCCGACAGCAGCGAGGTGCAGCCATGAACAAGGTGCAGAACAACAAGGCCTGGTGGCTGGTGTTGCCGGTGTTCCTGCTGGTGGCGTTCAGTGCGGTGATCCCGATGATGACCGTGGTCAACTATTCGGTGCAGGACATCTTCGACCAGTCCAGCCGCTACTTTGTCGGTGCCGACTGGTACAAGCAAGTGCTGCTGGACCCGCGTCTGCACGACTCGTTGCTGCGTCAGTTCATCTACTCGGCGTGCGTGTTGTTGATTGAAATTCCGCTGGGCATTGCCGTCGCGTTGACCATGCCGACCAAGGGCCGCTGGTCGTCGGTGGTGCTGATCATTCTGGCGATTCCGCTGCTGATTCCGTGGAACGTGGTCGGCACCATCTGGCAGATTTTCGGCCGTGCCGACATTGGTTTGTTGGGTTCAAGCCTCAACGCGATGGGCATCAGCTACAACTACGCGGCCAACACAATGGACGCCTGGGTAACGGTGCTGGTGATGGATGTCTGGCACTGGACTTCACTGGTTGCGTTGCTGTGCTTCTCCGGATTGCGCGCGATTCCCGATGTGTATTACCAAGCGGCGCGCATCGATCGAGCCTCAGCCTGGGCGGTGTTCAGGCACATCCAATTGCCCAAGCTGAAAAGCGTGTTGCTGATCGCGGTGATGCTGCGCTTCATGGACAGTTTCATGATTTACACCGAGCCGTTCGTGCTCACCGGCGGCGGGCCGGGCAATGCCACGACCTTCTTGAGTCAGACGTTGACCCAGATGGCCGTAGGGCAATTCGACCTCGGTCCGGCAGCGGCGTTTTCGCTGGTGTACTTCCTGATCATCCTGTTGGTGTCCTGGCTGTTCTACACCGCCATGACGCACTCCGACGCCAACCGCTGAGGCCCGGCCATGAGCAAACGTCTTACCCCTATGAAAAAAGTGATCCCATTGCTGGTGTACATCCTGTTCCTGCTGGTGCCGATCTACTGGCTGCTGAACATGTCCTTCAAGAGCAACACCGAAATCCTCGGCGGTCTGACGCTTTTCCCACAGGACTTTACGCTGGCGAACTACAAAGTGATCTTCACCGATCCGAGTTGGTACAACGGCTATCTCAACTCGCTGTATTACGTGAGCCTGAACACGGTGATCTCGTTGAGTGTGGCGCTGCCGGCGGCCTATGCGTTTTCGCGCTACCGTTTTCTTGGCGACAAGCATCTGTTCTTCTGGCTACTGACCAACCGTATGGCGCCACCGGCGGTGTTTTTGCTGCCGTTCTTCCAGTTGTATTCGTCTATTGGGCTGTTCGACACGCACATCGCCGTGGCCTTGGCGCACTGCCTGTTCAACGTGCCGCTGGCGGTGTGGATTCTCGAAGGTTTCATGTCCGGCGTGCCCAAGGAAATCGATGAAACCGCCTACATCGACGGCTACAGTTTCCCCAAGTTCTTCGTGAAGATTTTCATTCCGCTGATCGGCTCCGGTATCGGCGTCACGGCGTTTTTCTGCTTCATGTTTTCCTGGGTCGAACTGCTGCTGGCGCGCACGTTGACCTCGGTAAACGCCAAGCCGATCGCGGCGGTGATGACGCGCACGGTTTCAGCATCGGGTATCGATTGGGGCGTGCTGGCGGCGGCGGGGGTGTTGACCATTCTGCCGGGCATGCTGGTGATCTGGTTTGTTCGCAACCACGTGGCCAAGGGCTTTGCCCTCGGTCGGGTCTGAGGAACTGATGATGGAATGGATGAGTTGGACCACACCCACCGCAGCATTTTTCATCGTCATCGGTCTGCTGCTGGTCGGCATGACCACGTGGGAATTGCGTTCGCCGAGCATCTTGCGGCGAGGTTTTCTACCGATTGCCACCACCCGTGGCGATCGTTTGTTTATCGGTCTTCTCGGCAGCGCCTACCTGCATTTGCTGGTGATCGGCGCCACCGACTGGAGCATCTGGGTGGCGTCCGCGTTGTCCCTGGTGTGGCTGTTGGCTGTGATGCGTTGGGGCTAGTCGAGTCAATCGGCAACCGTGCTCCGAAATCCTAAACAGGAGGTCTCTATGTTCGACAAAAACAATAAGCTGCGACATAGCATTTCATTGGCAGCCATGCTGGCACTCAGCGGTTTGAGCGCCGCCGCGTGGGCCGATGCCTACGAAGACGCGGCGAAAAAATGGATCGGCAGTGAATTCAAACCGTCGACCCTGACGGCTGAACAGCAGCTCGAAGAATTGAAGTGGTTCATCAAGGCCGCCGAGCCGTTTCGCGGTATGGAAATCAAGGTCGTTTCCGAGACCCTGACCACCCACGAATACGAGTCGAAAGTGCTTGCCAAGGCCTTCACCGAAATCACCGGGATCAAGCTCACCCACGACCTGCTGCAAGAAGGCGACGTGGTCGAGAAAATGCAGACGGTGATGCAGTCCGACAAGAATATCTATGACGGCTGGGTCAACGACTCGGACCTGATCGGTACGCACTTTCGCTACGGTAAAACCGAATCGATCACCGACTTGATGGCCAACGAAGGCAAGAACTTCACCTCGCCGACGCTCGACATCAAGGACTTCATCGGCATCTCGTTCACCACCGCGCCGGACGGCAAGATCTATCAACTGCCTGACCAGCAATTCGCCAACCTTTACTGGTTCCGCGCTGACTGGTTTGAACGCGCTGACCTGAAAGCCAAGTTCAAAGAAAAGTACGGCTACGAATTGGGCGTGCCGGTGAACTGGTCGGCCTATGAAGACATCGCCAAATTCTTCAGCGAAGACGTCAAGGAAATCGACGGCAAGCGCGTTTACGGGCACATGGATTACGGCAAGAAAGACCCGTCGCTGGGCTGGCGCTTCACCGATGCCTGGTTCTCCATGGCCGGTGGCGGCGACAAGGGTTTGCCCAACGGTTTGCCGGTGGACGAATGGGGGATTCGTGTTGAGGACTGCCATCCGGTCGGTTCCAGTGTGACCCGTGGCGGCGACACCAACGGCCCGGCCGCTGTATTCGCTACGCAAAAATATGTCGATTGGCTGAAGGCTTACGCGCCACCGGAAGCGGCGGGCATGACCTTCTCCGAATCTGGGCCAGTGCCGTCGCAGGGCAATATCGCGCAGCAGATTTTCTGGTACACCGCGTTTACCGCCGACATGACCAAACCGGGTCTGCCGGTGGTCAACGCCGACGGCACGCCGAAGTGGCGGATGGCGCCATCGCCGCGCGGGCCGTATTGGGAGGAGGGCATGAAGCTCGGGTATCAGGACGTGGGTTCGTGGACGTTCATGAAGTCGACGCCTGAGAAGCAGAAACTGGCGGCGTGGTTGTATGCGCAGTTTGTGACGTCGAAAACCGTTTCGCTGAAGAAAACCATTGTCGGGCTGACGCCGATTCGTGAGTCGGACATCAACTCGCAGGCGATGACTGATCTGGCGCCGAAGTTGGGTGGTCTGGTTGAGTTTTATCGCAGCCCGGCGCGGGTGCAGTGGACGCCGACCGGGACTAACGTGCCGGACTATCCGCGTCTGGCGCAGTTGTGGTGGAGTCATATTGCTGAGGCGGCGAGTGGTGAGAAGACGCCGCAGCAGGCGCTGGATGGGTTGGCCAAGGATCAGGATGCGATCATGACGCGTCTGGAGCGTTCGAAGGCGCAGGCGGTGTGTGCGCCGAAGATGAATCCGGAGCGGGATGCGCAGTATTGGTTTGATCAGCCGGGGGCGCCGAAGCCTAAGTTGGCGAATGAGAAGCCTAAGGGGGAGACGGTGAGTTATAACGAGCTGCTGAAATCTTGGGCGGATGCGCGGAAATGATATTGGGCGTGTGATAGGTGAACGGCATCGGGAGGTGCCGTTTTTTTTTGGCTGGTGGTGTACATATCCGTTGCTGCGGGGGGGGCTGATTAGGGTTCCGCCCTTACGGCGGGTCACTTTTGGCAAACGCCCCAAAAGTAACCAAAAGGTCTGTGCCCTGACGTCCGGCCCTCGCTAAGGCTCGGGTTCCTTCGCTCCGGGTTCATCCGGGGGCATCGCCTACGGTTTGCTTCGCTGCACCTCCTCTCGATGCTTTCCCCGTATGAATCCCTCCACTCAGCCTCCCGACGGGCTCTAAGATCAAAATCAAAAGCTTGTCGAGCTTGCGCTCATCCTGTGTAGGAGCTGCCGAAGGCTGCGATCTGTTGATCTTGCTTTTGTAGGAGCTGAGCTTGCTCGCGAAAGCGGCCTCACATTCAACAACGAAATCAACTGACCCACCGCATTCGCGAGCAAGCCCGCTCCCACAGGTTTTTGCAGTGTTCACAAAATTTGGGTACGCCACAAACCACTGTGGGAGCGGGCTTGCTCGCGAAGGCGGTCTGCCATTCAACGACGAAATCAACTGACCCACCGCTTTCGCCAGCAGACTGGCTCCCACATTTTTCTGCGATGACCACAGACTCCGCGCACGCCGCAAATCACTGTGGGAGCTTGCCTGCAAGCGATTGCGGTCTACCATTCAACATCGAAATCAACTGACCCACCGCCATCGCTGGCAAGCCGGCTCTCACAGGTTTTTGCAGTGTTCACAAAATTTGGGTACGCCACAAACCACTGTGGGAGCGGGCTTGCTCGCGAATGCGGTCTGCCATTCAACATCGAAATCAACTGACCCACCGCTATCGCTTGCAAGCCATCTGCCCTGAGGCTTCTGGGGTATCAGGTCAAACCAAAACAGCCAGGTCGGTGTACCGAGCAACCAAAGGATCAGCCGTGAGCAACTTCATCGGTTCGGTCATTGCTGTGGCCACGATAATGCGGTCAAACGGATCCCGGTGATGGTGCTCAAGATCCTTCACGGCGATGGCGTGTTCTGCAGTCACCGGCAGTTCGATAAAGCCGCTATCAAGGCAAGATTGGCGGACTTCTTCCTGATCAACATTCAGCTTGCCGAGCCCGACCTTGATCGCCATTTCCCAAAAGGTGGCGGCGCTGATGTAGACATCGGCAGCGTTCTCAATCAGTTTTCTGGCTTTGCCGGACAGTCTCGCGTCATCACTGAGCGTCCAGAGCAAAATGTGCGTGTCGAGCAGAAGCCTCATGCTTGAGTGCCCTCAAATGCATCAAGCATGTCATCGGGCAATGGTGAGTCGAAATCGTCGGGCAACACCAGTTTGCCTTTCATTGCGCCAATTCGCTGTGCGCTGGGTTTTCCTACGGGAACGAGGCGAGCCATCGCTCGGCCATGCTTGGCAATCGTAATGACTTTGCCAGCAGCGGCATCATCGACGAGTTTGGATAAATTGTTTTTTGCTTCAGCCAGCGGAACGATGATCATCGGCTCACCCCTGTATTCTGGACAAATATAGCCAGAATATTTCAGCACTGCCAATTCATAGACTTCTTCAGCCCATTCGCAAACGATATCCCTGTTCATTTTTTGCCTCTCGTCGATATTCCATCTGCCAAGGCCACCACCATAGAACTACCTACTCAAATCTGGCTGTAGGGCAAAACGGAGGTTGCGGCGAGAGCTTTCGGTGTTTGCGTAGGGACGGGAGCAAACCGGTAAAAAGTCGTACGAAAATATCGACCGACACGACCTCCGAAAATCTATGTAGGCGCTGCCGCAGGCTGCGATCTTTTGATCTTGATCTAAAAAACAAGAGCAAAAGATCGCAGCCTGCGGCAACTCCTACAGGGATGATTCGGTGGTGGGGAAGCCCAGGCGGAACACCGTCATCACCCCCGGCAAGCTCTTCACCTCCGCCACCCCCTGATGCAGGCTCATGATCGAGCGCACGATCGCCAACCCCAGCCCGGTGCTGCCCTGCGTTCTTGAGCGGCTGCTATCGACTCGGTAGAAGCGGTCAAACAGATACGGCAAATGCTGCGCCTCGATCCCGGCGCCGGGATTGCTCACTAGCAACGACGTCTGCGTCGCACCTTGTTCTATCAACAACGTGACGGTTTTCCCGTTCGGGCAGTGCCGCAAAGCATTCGACAACAAATTCGAAATCGCCCGCTGAATCATCAGCCGATCACCCAGCACCGTCGCGCTCCCGACCACGTTCAAATGAATGCCCTTATCCTGCGCCGACAATGAAAACATCTCCGCCACCTTCGTCACTTCAACCTCCAGTGCCACCGATTCAAACGGCGCCAGCGCCGACGGATGACTCACTTGCGCCAGAAACAACATGTCGGAAACGATCCGCGCCACGCGCTCCAGTTCTTCGGTGCACGACACCAGCACATCCTTGTATTCCTCAACGCTGCGTTCGCGTGAGAGCGTCACTTGCGCCTTGCCCATCAGGTTATTGATCGGCGTGCGCAGTTCATGCGCCAGGTCGTCGGAGAACTGCGATAACTGCTGCACCCCGGCATCCAGTCGATGCAGCATGAAGTTGATGCCCTGCGCCAATTCACTGAGCTCCTGCGGCATGTTCACCACCGACAGGCGATGATCGAGATCCTGGGTCGAGACCATCGCCGCGACTTTGCGAAATTCGCGCATCGGCGCCAGTCCGCGTTGTACCGCGCCCCACGCCATGAGGCCGATGAATACCAGCAACAACGGCAAGGCAATCAGCGTCGAGCGCAAGTAGGCGCTGAGTAACGCCTCGTCGTGGGCGTTATCCACCGACAGCAGCACCGGCACGCTGTTGCCGTCCTTGAGGCGAATCAGTTTCGAGGCAGTGAGGAATTTCTTCCCTTCCGCGTCGGTGCTGTCGCTGTAGGTCAACTGATCTGTGGTGGCGCGAACCGCTTTCAATTCAACCCGTGGCTCGGCCAGTCCCGAGCCGGATTTGAGCAGCGGAGAACGCTGATTCAAGCGGTCATAAATCGTCAGCGTGAGGTTGTCATGGCCCATCACCTGATCGAGCAAAATATGTGGTTTACCGCTGATTTCAATGGCGTCGACGTACAGCGACAGGCTGTGCTCGACCTGTTGCATCTTCTTTTCCAGACTGTCTCTGGAAAGCGCGTTCAACTCATGGGTCAGGGCGAAATAGGCAAGGATCGCCAGAAACACCACCAGCAGCGCGCCGAGAATGCTCACCGTCAAACCGAGGCGCATCGACAGGCTGGCCGGTTTCATTCGCGCGCCTCCAGCACGTAGCCGACACCGCGCAGGGTGTGGATCAGTTTGCTGTCGAACGGGTCGTCGATTTTTGCGCGCAAGCGGCGGATCGACACTTCGACCACATTGGTGTCGCAGTCGAAATTCATGTCCCACACCAGCGAGATGATTTGCGTGCGCGTCAGCACTTCGCCGGACTGGCGCATCAGCAGGTGCAGCAGGGCGAATTCCTTGGTGGTCAGGTCGATGCGTTGCTCGCCACGGAATGCGCGATGGCGGCCCGGGTCGAGTTCCAGATCGGCGACTTTCAGCACCTGTGGCAGCGGAATGTTTTCGCTGCGACGCATCAAGGTGCGTACCCGCGCGAGCAGTTCGGGGAATTCGAACGGCTTGACCAGATAGTCATCGGCACCCAGATCGAGGCCACGAATCTTGTCGGCCAGACGTCCGCGCGCGGTGAGCATCATCACCCGCGTGGCGTGGGTTTTGCGCAGTTGTTCCAGCACGCCCCAGCCGTCCAGTTCGGGCAGGTTCACATCGAGAATAATCAGGTCATAGGCCTGTTGTTGCGCCAGGTGCAAACCATCGGCGCCGGTGGCGGCGTGGTCAACCACATATCCACTTTCGGTCAATCCCTGATGCAAGTATTCGGCAGCTTTAAGCTCGTCCTCGACGACAAGGATTCGCATGATCTTTCACCACTTATATTTAATGGGTATTTAATTACAAAGGGCCCTCACCCTAGCCCTCTCCCAGAGGTAGAGGGGATTGAATGGGGGATATTTCAGAACTACGCCGACGTGAAAAAGCTCTGATGAATCCATAATCGACTTGATGTAACAGGTCGTTAAATAACGCCAGACAACTCGGTCTGCTCCCTCTACCTCCGGGAGAGGGCTGGGGTGAGGAGAAGTCGCACAATAAAGGTTGTAGTGGCTACAGGGTCAACCGCCAAGCGCTTTAAAACGGCCATCTGCGACGGCCTGTCGCAGCACAAACTGCAAAACCCCCATGACATTGATTTACACAAGTGCTGTTCAGCAGATATCTAACTCGCATTTGTTTCCATGTATTACGACAACAGCGTTCGCACTTCGCATCCTAGAACAAAACAACTAGTTCAAACCGTGGATAACGGATTTGTAATGTTCCAGTCACCTTGTCGATAAGTTCAAAACCCTACCGTGGCGGCATCAAAGATTCTTGAATAAAGGAAGTCTGCCATTGCCCGGTTTAATTGAACTGACGGCGCGATCACGCCTGCAAAAAACACTCGGCGGCCTGCTGTTACTGGCCAGTGCCAGCCTGGCGAATGCCTCGACGCTGACGCTGGATCAAGCCCTGCAAAGCGCCTTCGCCGGTAACCCCGATCTGGCCGCCGCGCAGTGGGAAATCGGCATTGCCGAAGGTGATCGTGTGCAGGCTGGTTTGATCCCCAATCCCGAAGTTTCCTGGGAGGCCGAAGACACTCGCCGCGATTCGCGCACCACGACGATCATGCTCAGCCAGCCGATCGAACTGGGTGGCAAACGCGGTGCACGGATCGACGTCGCCAGCCGCGCGCAGGACGCCGCCGGCATCGAACTGGAGCGCAAGCGCAATGCCTTGCGCGCCGATGTGATTCAAGCGTTCAACAGTGCGCAAACCGCACAGCAGCGCCTGGATCTGTCTCGGCAATCGCTGCAACTCGCCGAGAAGGGTTTGCGCGTGGCTGACGGGCGCATTGAGGCCGGTAAATCGTCGCCGGTTGAAGGCACGCGGGCGCAAGTGCAGCTCTCGGAAGTGCGCCTAGAAGTGAGCCGCGCCGAGCGTGATCAGGCCAACGCTTATCAAAAATTGGCGCAGGTGATGGGCGCGCCTCTGCCGGCATCGACCAAGGTGCAGGCACCGACGAAAAGCCTGATGGCTGTTCCGCCGCCGACAAGATTGCTAGAGCGCCTGAACGAGACCGCTGAACTGCGTCTGGCCAAATTGCAGATTGATCAGCGTGAAGCCTCATTGGGATTGGAGAAGTCCCAGCGCATCCCCGATCTGACCGTAAGCCTCGGCAGCCAATACAGCGAAACCGAGCGCGAGCGCGTCAACGTGGTCGGGCTGTCGATGCCGATTCCGTTGTTCAACCGCAATCAGGGCAATGTGCTCGCGGCTGCGCGCCGCACCGATCAGGCACGGGATCTGCGTAACGCCACCGAACTGCGTTTGCGCACCGAAATCCAGACCAGTCTTGAGCAATGGCAGACCGCCAACGGCGAAGTCACAGCGTTCAACCAGACCATCCTGCCCGCCGCGCAACGTGCCGTCGACAGCGCCACGCGCGGCTTTGAAATGGGCAAGTTCGGCTTCCTCGATGTGCTCGATGCGCAGCGCACGCTGATCGCCGCGCGCAGCCAATACATCCAGGCCGTCAGTGAGGCCACCGACGCCCGCGTACGCATCGAACGGATCTTCGGCGAGCTCGCCGTCAGCCCTTGAATTTCATCTTTTTGAGCACTGCGCGATGGCACGGCGCAGAGGAGTTTCCATGGATAAAAAATTGATTGTGGTCGCTGCGGCGACATTGGCGTTGGGCATTGGTGTGGGCTCGATGTGGTCGGGCACTGCCTCCATCGACGCGCATGCCGATGAAGCGGCGGATCACGCCGATCACGCTGAAGAAGGCGCTGCGGCTGAGCATGGCGAAGAAGGGCACATCGAACTGACCGCCGAGCAAATCACCGCTGCCGGCATTCAATTGGCTGAAGCGAAACCGCAAAACATCAGCCTCGGCTTGCCGTTCCCCGGTGAAGTGCGCTTCGACGAAGACCGCACCGCCCACGTGGTGCCGCGCGTGCCGGGGGTGGTCGAGGCGGTCTCGGTCAACCTCGGGCAGACGGTGAAGAAGGGCCAGTTGCTGGCGGTGATCGCCAGTCAGCAGATCTCCGATCAGCGCAGCGAACAAGCGGCGGCGCAACGGCGTTTGGCATTGGCGCGCACGACCTATGAACGGGAGAAAAAACTCTGGCAGGACAAGATCTCCGCCGAGCAGGATTTCCTCCAGGCGCGCCAAGCGTTGCAAGAGGCGGAAATCGCCGTAAGCAATGCGCGGCAAAAGATCAGCGTGCTCAGTGGCAGCGTGGTCGCCACCGGCGGCAATCGCTATGAATTGCGCGCGCCGTTTGACGGCGTGGTGGTGGAAAAACACCTGACGCCGGGTGAAGTGGTCGATGAAACCACGGCAGCGTTCACGCTCTCGGATTTGTCGCGGGTGTGGGTGACGTTCGGCGTTTCACCGAAGGATTTGGCCAAGGTGCAAGTGGGTAAAGCGGTCACCGTCAGCGCGCCGGAATTGAACGCCGAAGTCGTCGGCAGCGTGGCTTATGTTGGCAGTTTGCTCGGCGAACAAACCCGCACTGCAACCGTGCGCGTGACCCTGGAAAACCCGCAAGGCTCATGGCGCCCCGGTCTGTTCGTCACCGCGCTGGTCGCTACCGAAAGCCGCGAAGCGAAAGTCGCCGTACCGGAAACCGCAATCCAGACGGTCGAGGACAAACCCACGGTGTTCGTGCGCACCGACGATGGTTTCGAAGCGCGCCCGGTGGAGTTGGGCAGTCGCGCGGCGGGCCAGGTGGAAATCACCCAAGGGCTGGAGCCGGGTGCGCAAGTCGCCAGCGCCGGTAGCTTCGTCCTCAAATCGGAACTGGGCAAAGCCTCAGCCGAGCATAGCCACTGATCCGGAAGACTCCCATGTTCGAACGCCTGATCCAGTTTGCCATCGAGCAGCGCATTATCGTGCTGCTCGCCGTTCTGCTTATGGCCGGCCTCGGCATCGCCAGTTATCAAAAACTGCCGATCGACGCCGTGCCCGATATCACCAACGTCCAGGTGCAAATCAACACCGGCGCTGCCGGGTTCTCGCCGCTGGAAACCGAGCAGCGCATCACCTTCCCGATTGAAACGGCGATGGCCGGTTTGCCGGCGCTGGAGCAGACCCGATCGCTGTCGCGTTCGGGCCTGTCGCAGGTGACGGTGATCTTCAAGGACGGCACCGACCTGTTCTTCGCCCGTCAGTTGGTCAACGAGCGTTTGCAGATCGCCAAGGAGCAATTGCCCGAAGGCGCGGAAGCGATGATGGGGCCGATTTCCACCGGTCTCGGCGAGATTTTTCTGTGGACGGTTGAAGCCAAGGAGGGCGCGCTCAAGGACGACGGCATGCCCTATACGCCGACCGATCTGCGGGTGATTCAGGACTGGATCATCAAGCCGCAATTGCGCAACGTACCGGGCGTGGCCGAGATCAACACCATCGGCGGTTTCGCCAAGGAATATCAGATAGCGCCGGATCCGAAACGGCTGGCGGCGTACAAGTTGACGCTCACTGATCTGGTCACGGCGCTGGAGCGCAACAACGCCAACGTCGGCGCCGGGTACATCGAGCGCAGTGGCGAGCAATTGCTGATTCGCGCACCGGGGCAAGTGGCGAGCACCGAGGACATCGCCAACATCGTCATGGCCAATGTCGACGGCACGCCGATCCGCGTGAAGAACGTGGCGACGGTAGAAATCGGCCGCGAATTGCGCAGCGGGGCGGCCACGGAAAACGGTCGCGAAGTGGTGCTCGGCACCGTGTTCATGCTGATCGGCGAGAACAGTCGAACGGTCTCGCAAGCGGTGGCCAGCAAGCTTGAACAGATCAATAAATCACTGCCGGAAGGCGTGATAGCCGTGCCGGTTTACGACCGTACACACCTGGTCGACAAAGCCATCGCCACGGTGAAAAAGAACCTCATTGAAGGCGCGATTCTGGTGATCGCGATTCTGTTTTTGTTCCTCGGTAATATCCGCGCGGCGCTGATTACTGCGATGGTGATTCCGCTGTCGATGCTGTTCACCTTCACCGGGATGTTCAGCAACAAAGTCAGCGCCAACCTGATGAGTCTCGGCGCACTGGACTTCGGGATTATTGTCGACGGTGCGGTGGTAATCGTTGAAAACACCCTGCGGCGATTGGCCCATGCGCAGCAGCATCATGGGCGTTTATTGACGCGTGCCGAGCGTTTCAAGGAAGTGTTTGCGGCGGCGAAAGAAGCGCGGCGGCCGCTGATTTTCGGGCAGTTGATCATCATGGTCGTGTACCTGCCGATCTTCGCGTTGAGCGGCGTCGAAGGGAAAATGTTCCATCCGATGGCGTTCACCGTGGTCATCGCTTTGCTTGGCGCGATGCTGTTGTCGGTGACCTTCGTGCCGGCGGCGATTGCGTTGTTCGTGACCGGCAAAGTCAAGGAAGAAGAGGGCGCGGTGATGCGCGGTGCACGCTGCGTTTATGCGCCGGCGCTGGCCTGGGTGATGAGTCATCGCGCTGTCGCGGTGAGCGCTGCGTTGGCCGTGATCGTGCTCAGCGGCGTGCTCACCAGTCGCATGGGCAGCGAGTTTGTGCCGAGCCTCAGCGAAGGGGATTTTGCTCTGCAAGCGCTGCGCGTGCCGGGCACCAGCCTGACGCAATCGGTGGACATGCAGCAGCGCCTGGAGACGTTGATTCTGGCGAAAGTGCCGGAAGTCGAACGCGTCTTCGCTCGTACCGGTACTGCCGAAATCGCTTCCGATCCGATGCCGCCGAACATCTCCGACAGCTACGTGATGCTCAAGCCGAAAGAGCAGTGGCCGGATCCGCGCAAGTCGCGCGAAACCTTGATGGCGGAACTGCAAGCCGCTGCCGCGACCTTGCCGGGCAGCAACTATGAGCTGTCGCAGCCGATTCAGTTGCGCTTCAACGAACTGATTTCCGGGGTGCGCAGCGATGTCGCAGTGAAGGTGTTTGGCGATGACATGGATGTGCTCAACGCCACGGCGGCGAAGATTGCCGCAGCCATGCAAAAGGTCAACGGCGCGTCTGAAGTGAAGGTCGAACAAACCACTGGCTTGCCGGTGCTGACCATCAATATTGATCGCGATAAAGCGGCGCGTTATGGGCTCAATGTTGGCGATGTGCAGGACACGATTGCCGTTGCGGTGGGCGGGCGGCAGGCGGGGATTTTGTATGAGGGCGATCGGCGTTTCGACATGGTCGTGCGTTTGTCCGATGCGATGCGCAAGGACATCGACGGGCTCTCGGCGCTGCTGATTCCGGTGCCTTCAGTGAACGGCTCGGCAAGTCAGATCGGTTTTATCGCCCTCAAGGAAGTCGCCAGCCTCGATCTGGTGCTCGGCCCGAATCAGGTCAGCCGCGAGAACGGTAAACGCCTGGTGATCGTCAGCGCCAATGTGCGTGGGCGTGATATTGGCTCGTTTGTCAGCGAGGCCGGCGCAGTGATTGAGCGTGACGTGCAGGTGCCCGCTGGTTACTGGACGAGTTGGGGCGGGCAGTTCGAACAACTGCAATCGGCGGCCAAGCGTTTGCAGATTGTCGTGCCGGTGGCCTTGCTGTTGGTGTTTGGGTTGTTGTTCATGATGTTCAACAATCTGAAGGATGGTCTGCTGGTGTTTACCGGGATCCCGTTTGCGCTGACCGGCGGTGTGATGGCGCTGTGGCTGCGGGATATTCCGCTGTCGATTTCGGCGGGGGTCGGGTTTATCGCGCTGTCGGGTGTGGCGGTGCTGAATGGCTTGGTGATGATCGCGTTTATTCGTAATTTGCGGGAGGAGGGGCGTTCGCTTTCCGATGCCATTAACGAAGGCGCACTGACACGCTTGCGGCCAGTGTTGATGACGGCGCTGGTGGCATCGCTGGGGTTCATTCCGATGGCGCTCGCGACTGGCACCGGTGCTGAAGTGCAGCGTCCGCTGGCGACCGTGGTGATCGGCGGGATCCTCTCCTCGACCATCCTCACACTGTTGATCTTGCCGGCCCTCTACCAACTCGCCCATCGCCGGGATGAGGACGACGTTCCAACTAAATAGGTAATCCCCCTGTGGGAGCGGGCTTGCTCGCGAAAGCGGTGTATCAGTCAAAACATTATTTGAATGACCCACCGCATTCGCGAGCAAGCCCGCTCCCACATTGGTTTTGTGTGCGGACTTAAAAGGCTGTTTCGGCAGATAACGGATCTGTAATTTCCCCGCCACCGTCACGAAAGGTTCACCTTGTTACCTTGATCCCGTCAGCTACTTAAACGAGGAATCAACCATGAAACTTGCCCAACTCAGTGCCTTAGCAGCCGCGCTCGCGGTGTCTTCCCTGGTCATGGCCGAAGGTGGCGGTGACCGCACGTTCGCCAAAATGATTGCCGCCAACGACCGTTCCGTCGAACTGTTCGTCGCCAAGGAACAGGCCCGCGACCCTGTCGTGTTGAACGAGAAAAAAGACGAGAAAACCAAAGCGCTGTAAGCGTTCGGAAAATGAGCAAGCCTGTCATCGACTGCCGATGCCGGGCTTTTCGATGAGGCAATGGACATGAAGATTTTTAAACGGATGGCGTTCGCTGCAGCGATGGCAGTGTCGGTGAGTGCACTGGCCGAGGGCGGCGGTGATCGCACCTTCGAACGCGCACTCAGCGCCAACAGCAAAGCCATGGAACAGTACGCCGCCAGCCAGGGCAAAGCGCCGCCGGTGGTGAAGGATTACGCGTACGGGATGAAGCTCGACGTGGTCAAAGTGGTGAGCGTGGTCAAGCCCGAGGCGGCCTGTGCCGTGGTGCCGACGGCGATGACATACGAAGATTCGAAGGGACAGCTCAACACAATCAAATACAGCGTGGCGGGCGTGTGTCGCAACGGCGGAACCTGAAAAAACCCCACGATCCCCTGTAGGAGTTGCCGGAGGCTGCGATCTTTTGATCTTGGTTTTTAAGATCAAAAGATCGCAGCCTTCGGCAGCTCCAGTGAACGGATTTTATTTCGGCATCAATTCTGGCTCTATGCCGCTGTTTATAACGAAAATGAAGGGGTTGGTTATTAAATGTCTTGAATATCAAATGTGCCCTTAAGTTCGATTTTTTCGTTGGGGTCTTGTGTGCCAATCAGTTTGATATGAAACGCGCCTGTGACTCTAGAAAGACTTGTTTCAGTTAACGTTAAGTCACCTTGGATAACAATGAATTGTGTGTTGGTGATCCCTGGGCCTGGAAGCTGGCTCGTGAGTCGTCCTCCTGTAAAATGCCCTTTGTCAAATTGATATTCGCCTGGTGGAGTGCCTTTTTTAAATTTCAGTTCGAGTTTGCGTGCGCCCTGGCTTCCGGTCACGTTGTCGCTGCCGTAAGTCACTGTATCGCTGGTCAAGTACGGCTTGCTGTCGTGTGTGGTAATAGCTTTAAAGTGGCCGGTCAACGACGTGGTAGAGATTTCAGTAGAGTTGCTCATGTCTATTCCTTTACGTAATGAATATATTGAGCCGCTTCTAAAAGCAGCCGTTCGATAGTATCGATATTTTTATTCGGTGATCTACTGTTATAGTTGACAGTAGACTCTTGGATGTTTTTCTGGGTTGCTCAGTGTTATGTCGATTTCTGTGGAGCGCATTTGCCCTCAGCGAATTCTTACTGGCCAACGCCTGCGAATCCCTCGCCTCGGCCACCGTCATGCTCGGCGACTTCGCCGCGCAACTCGAAGGCACGCATCGAAAGACCCTGCTGGGTATTGCGCAAGTGGTCATGCTCGGTGAATTGGCGGTAAATAAAGCCCTCGATAACGTCGATCCCGCTGCCTAACTCCTGTAGGAGTGAGCCTGCTCGCGATGGCGGTAGGTCAGGCAATGAAGAAGTTGTCCGTGCCGACGTCTTCGGGAGCAAGCTCGATCTCGAATGCAAACAAAAACATTCCTAGGGGGAAATAGCAGTTTTTCGGAGAGCATTCTTTATCTGAGATTCTTTCAATCTATATATTGGATATACCGCAAACGTATCTGCATTGCCCAATTGCTCGCTTTCAAACGATCTGATGACGTTGAAAACGGTTTTATGTTGTACGTGGGTGTGGTCGACTACGGTTGCCAGCCCTTTGATTGCTTTGCTGACATCGTTCTCGGATTGTTTACTTGAGAGCTCAAGGGGGTAATAGAAAAAGTCTGCTTTTTTAAGGAATATATGAAAGAGCTCGTGGCCAACGACTCTTGCTTGGCCAAGTACATTTAAATTTCTGAATTTGGCCCCTCTGATGAATATTCGCTGATAAGGATCGTTGCCGTGCATGAAAGCGATGTAGTCGTGTAAGTTTTCACGTTTGTTTTGAATATAAGCAACCTGGTCGTAAAGATCCCCGGATTGTTGATATCGTGGTATTTCTTTAAGGACGGCGTTGTAATCTGTTTTGTATTTTTCAATGATTCTAATGGTCTTGTTTTCTGAGGTCTGGCGGGCTTTATAACCCATTAAGTATTTTCTGAATGTTTCAGTGTTGCCACTTTCTAATTCGTCAGTCGTCTCTTTAAGTAGCTGACTAAATAAGGTGATCGCTGAATTAAACATGTGCGATAATTCAGTGTGCTGAGCTGTAAGGGTGTCCGTGTTTCCTCGGTATTTGAAGTGATAGCCGTTCTTTTTCTTGGTGTATAGCTTTTCGATTCTGTCGTTTGTCCCTCTATACACCAACCCTTGATCATCATATCCACTGGAAGGATTGTTCTTAACGAAACTATAGATATTAAGGCCATCAACCGTCCCTGCTGGATCCGGATTTGGCCAGCGCTGCAACCACGGGATGTAATACCTGAATCCATAGTAATAAAGCCCCGTCGCATCCCGCTCTTGCCCCGAATAACGCACGGTTTTGTAACTCGCCTCAACTTCACCGCGCCCGGCAAACCATGCGGTCGTACCGAGAGGGTGATAGCGCTCCTGGCTGATGATGTCGCCTGAGCTGTCCAGCTCGAGCGCGCAGGAACCGAGATGATCATTAAGGCTGTAACGATATTGATCGTTGGCGATGTCTTTCGGCGGCTCGGACTCCCAATGCAAAACCCGCACGCTGCTGCGTCCGGCTTGAACGGTGATCACCTGCAACGCTTCCCCCGTTCCGCTGTGGGTGCGCAGTTCCAGACCTGGCAGATAACGAACTTCCGAAATCAGCGTTCGGGCGTTGGTCTGTGTAGAGCGCACTTTACGAACGCGCATACCGTCGGCGCCGTAAACGTAACCCTCACGGTCATTCGCCACGGGGCTGACTTCGCGCAATTGGTTGTGCAGGTCCCATCGCAAAACCTGCCCCGGTTGAAGGTTGAGCAAATTGCCGTTGGCATCGAAACTTTTTCGCAAGTCCTCGTCGGTCGGTTCCAAGCCATTGATCACCGGCAAACAGCGATTACTCTGCGCAGCCGCCACCAGTCGATGACCGTGACTCTGCGGCCCGTCATGCGTCAGTTCCAGCAAGTTACAGCCATGGTCATAGCGGTAGGTTTGCGAATAATTGGCACACGATGCCGGATCGTCAAACCGCGAAAATGCCGGGCCTTGATCAGAACCGCCAGCCTCCCATCCCGTCGCTTTGATCAACTGATAGAGGCTGTTGTAAACGTAGCGATTAACCGGTTCAACCCGCTGATTAGCAAAGTAGCGAACGGGCAGGGCAGCGTCTTCAATGCTGACCACGTTGCCTACCGGGTCGTAGACGTAACGCAAATCTTGCAGAGCGTCGCTGCCACGTTTGCTTTGAAGCCGGTTCAGACGACCATCCTCAGCGGCGTATTCCAGCGAGGTGATCACGCCATTGCCGGCCGTTTCCCGCCCAGTCTGACCGAGGGCGTTGTACTGGATTGCGCTGACCAGCACCTTCGGCGCGACGTCCTTTGCCAATTGCAGACGAACCTCGCACAACTGGCCGGCGAGGGTCTGGCTGAAAAACTGTCGGTTACCTCTGGCGTCAGTTTGTTCGATGACTTCGCTCAGTGCATTGAACCGCGAACGGCTTGTGGCCTCGGTGCCCGGCTCAAGCAAAGTCTCACGTTCAGGCACTGGCTCAGGCCAGTCGGGCACTTCAAGTGCGAGCAGATAATGCCGGGTTAACATCAGAACTTCACCCGCCAAGCCAAACTGTTCGAATCGCAGAGCTCCAGCCGACTCATCGTGGCGGATTAACTGCCCGCACTGGTTTCTCTCGGAAAATGCTGAATCAGCCCAGCCATATTCGTAGCGTTCGGTGCACAACAACGCATCATCATTCGCCTGCTCAAATACCGCGATCGGGCGAAGAAGGTTGTCGTATCCCGCTTGACGCTGACTTCCCCTTGCATCGCATCCCCAAATACTCTGACCCGCCGCCCCGAAAAGATCGACACGCCATCCGGCATCAACACTGACGGTGCTCAACGCCTTTCCGGACAGCGAATACGTCGACACCAGGTTGGCAGGTGCAGCAGGATCCTTCATCAATCGTGGATCCTGCTGGGCCGTTATCCTTCCCGCCGCATCACGCTGTTGAACGGTTTTCCTTGCCTCATGCTTGCTGAGATCTTGCTGCCAATAGGCAATCTGCCGCACCACCATGCCACGGCTGTCGATGGCTGTGCAGTCTGGGGTTAGCTTATCGACGCTCATGCGCGTCCCTGACGAAATGCGCAACCGCGTCAGACGACCGTCTTCAGCGGCGTAATCCAGTAAGGTGATCACGCCATTACCGGCTGTCTCCCGCACAGTCTGACCGAGGGCGTTGTACTGGATGGCGCTGACTAATACCTTCAGCGCGACGTCCTTCGCCAATTGCAAACGAACCTCGCGCAACGGGCCGTCAACAGTGTGGCTGAACATCTGCCGGTTATCTCTGGCATCGGTTTGTTCGATGGCCTCACCCAGCGGGTTAAACCGTGCGCGCGCCTTGAACCCGGCGCCAGGCTCAAGCAATTTGTCACGCTCGGCAATGGGCTCCGGCCAGTCGGGGGACTCCAGCGTCTGCAAAAAATGGCGTGTCTGCTGTAACACCTCTCCCGCCAAACCGAACTGTTCGAACAGCTGTGTACCCGCCGCATCATCGTGGCGAATCAGTCGCCCGCATTGGTTACGCGCGGAAAATGCCGGATCGTCGTCGCCATAGTCAAAACGCTCGGTACACAACAACTCGCCATCAACCCCTTGCTCAAACACCGCCAGCGGTCGAACCTGATCGTCATATTCCGTAATGCGCTGACGCCCCCGAACATCCCATCCCGACACAGTCTGATCGGCCCCACCCAATAAACTGACTTGCCACCCGGCATCGACGCTGAGACTGCTCAACACCTTCCCGGACAACGAACAGATCGACGCAAGATTGGCCGGTGCCGAAGCATCCGCCATCAACCGCGGATCCCGCTGCGCCACCAGCCGACCAGCCGCATCATGCTGCTGAGTCGTTACCCGCGCCTCAAGCTCGTTAAGATCCTGGCGCCAATACGCAATCTGCCGCACCGGCAAGCCACGACTGTCATTCGCCGTCAGCTGTGGGGTCTGCGCATCCACCCAATAACTCATGGAAACGGCATTTTTTTGCGCGGTTGTTCCGGCGGCGGCTCAAACAGGTCGTTTTCATCAAACGCCACGTTGCACCAGATCCAGTACCACGTCTCCCGCCGTAACGGCTTCATTTGCGGCGGATTACCTTGGAGCATTTTTTTCGCCAGCACGGTTTCAGTCGGGCGACCGGCCGCGTCGTAAAACTGCTGATCGTGGAAGGCGTGCTCGCGCATCGAGCGATCATTGATGTAGCGCGGTTGATCGGCAAAGTAGGGTCGGTAGATGCGTACTTTTTCGCCCTTGTTGTTGTACTCGACCGGCTCGCTGACACGCCAGCGCCGTGGCACATCGGCCTCGACAGGCTTGCCGTCGGAGTCGAGGATTAATTCACCGTTTTCCCCGACCTGCCACGACTTGCCTGGCTCGACTTCCTGTTTGGTTTGCAGCGACCGACCGAAGCCGTCCCAGCAGGCGATGCTGACCCGCACTTGCATCTCCGGATCACCGGGGTAGCGGTCAGCCAGCATCGCGACGGCATGGATCGGTTCGCGGTGGGCCGCGTCGAGTTGTTGCTTGAGGATTTTCTCGTTTGCGTCTGGGGTTTGCACGTCGGCGAGATACTGCCGCGCTCTGTCGCAGAAGTGGCCGCCGGGCAGGATGAACCCTTCACGTCTGGCCCATGTCTGCCATTCAGGGGAGGGCGGTGAGGTGCGTGAGACATGGCCCATCCAGCTGAAAGGATCGCTGAAGCTGACACTGGCGAAATTGCCGATGGCTTTTTTCGGGTCGGCAATGGCAATCGCCGGGTGGCGGTCGGGAGGCGGGACGTAGGTTTCCAGTCGATCAAAACCCACCGGCAGGCCTAATTCCGTGCCGTGGAAACTGGTGACCAACACTTGGCCTAATGCGTCGTAACGCGCCTCCTGAATATTGCGGTTGGCGTCTTCGATGGCGGCCGGCAGAAAGCTCCGGTAATCCACATCGAGCGTGCGGGTGGTGCAGCCATCGGGCAGGGTGACGGCATTGGTCAGGCACCAATAGTCGTCGTAAAAGACCTGGGTCTCACCGTGGCTAAGGGTTTCGCGATACTTCTGGATGTTAAAAAAACCGTCCAGCGCGTGATAGGTGGGGAAGCCTTTGCGGACCGACCACAGGTAATTTTTTGCATCGTCCGGATCGGTCGGTGGGGTGTTTTTCACTTCAGGCAGGAACAGATCCATGATGTGGTAACCGACTTCCGGTGACTCGAGTTTTTCTTTCAGGTTGAAGGGCATGTTGCCCTCGGCGTCCTTGAGTTTGTCGTAAGCGCTGAGGGCGATGGCATCCAGCTCCGCCGTTTCTATGTGCGCGGGCAAACCTTCGAACGTCACTTGGCCGGGTGCAAGGGGCTGGTTGTTGGCGGGGTTCATGTAGAGCTGCATCGACAAGCCTGTGAGCACGGATTGTTTCGCCCACGCGCCGTCGTCGGCGCTTTGTCGCAGAAAATACTCATGGGTGATGTTGGTGGCGGTGATCGCCGGTTTGTCGAGCACCAGTGCGTTGCCGCGCGCCTGATAAGGCAGGCCAAGGCGCCAGGCTTCTGGATTTGGCAGGTGAAGGTGCAGCGCTTTGGTTTGCGTCAGGTACCACTTTTGTTGGGCATCGTCGTGGGCATCCTTCCACCAGGTTTGGTGATATTCGTCGCTGAACGGCGGTGTATCGCTCAAGGTTTTGCGCCGTGCGTAGTGCACGGTAAAGCCATGAATGACGCTGCCGTACTCATCCCATTCCAGGTTCAGTGTGTGCTGACATAGCGGGTCATCGGCGATGTCTGGCTCGTATTGATAACTGATCGATTCCAGGTCAAGCGGCTGCACCACCGCGTAAGGATTGTGCTCACCTTTGGGCCGCAACACGCGCACGGCGACGCGGCTTTCCTGAACAGCGTAAGGCACGGCAGTGGCGGGATCGTCGTCTGCGGCGTAGACCTCCGAGCGCAGGACTCTGCCGCTCAGGCAGCGGGCAATTTCGCGCTGGAGGTCTTCGTCTGGTGGCTCGATGGGTTGCGCCGCGTGATCGTGTAGCAGCGTGGGTTGCAGGGCCACCGCAGACGGGTCGCCCGTGTAATAACCGTCGCGGGAAGGGTCGATATCCTCGCCGGTGTGGAACCAGGTTTTGCTCAGGATCGGTGCGGTGAAACCGGTTCTCGCGCGTTCGGCTTGCGTCGCTTCGGTATCGGTCTGCATGAGCAGGCGAAAGCCACGGAACTCGCGCTCGAAGCGGTCGTAATAACCGCCGCGATAACTGAAACCCTGCGTCAGCGTGTTGCCGGTGATCTCATCGTGCTGGGTCTGCTGCTTGACCACATGCAACGCCATGGGCAATTGGGAGATCGGGTTTTCGATGCCCGCCGCGTGTTGCTGGTTTTTTTCATCCAGCCATTCCTGCGCCGAACTGCGGTAGGTCACGCCGCTGCTGGAACCCATGTTGTTGCAGGTGCGGTTGACCAGATACGGCTTGGCTTTGACGAAATCGTAGCGCCAGTGTCGAGGGGCCATGTACGGCACCGTGACGATCAGGCTTGAGCAACCCAGCCCTTGCAGGTCGGCGGTGCTGACCTGGGTAAGTCGGTCGTAAAGCACGCCTTCGGGCCACGGCAGGTCGACACTGCTTTGCTCGAATCCACTACCGGCGTGGTTCATGAACACACGCAGACGCTTGGGTTCCAGGTAGATCAGATCCGCCGCGCCGGAGCCGTCGAGATCGGCCAACAGAACCTGTGCCGCATTGAACTCGCTGTAGCGCATGACGTTTCTGGAGATGACGCTGCCGTCGCCGTCACTGCGCTCGGGCATCCACATATCGCCGCCGGGGCCGGTGACAATATCGTTGCCGGTGTAGGCCGGAACACCTTTGGTTGTGCGCAAGGTGATGGCGTTGGCCGTCAGGTGCCAGCCGATGCCGAACGGGCTGTTGCCGACATCACTGCTGTAACCCAGCCCCAGCGCCGGGGCAAAACCACGGCCGGGGGAAATCGGCAGGGGCAATTCAAGCGATGCCGCGCCGGTGGTGCCGACGCCGCCCCAACCCTTGCCGATGCTTTGAATGGCTCCGCCCATTTTGGGCAGGGAGGGAGTGTTGATCTGCATCGTTGACTGTTGCTGCGGTTGCTCACTCATAGCGAACCGCCGTTGCGTCTGGCCGTGAAACGTATGTAAGCGATGATGGAGGTGGCGACGGCCATATCAGTGAATCTCCCTGCCAGATGGGTGGCATCGATAGGATGCCCGGCGGGTTAACGCTAGCGGTAAAGACCGGCGGTGTAACCTGTCAGACCTGACAGGGTGGTGCAGTTTTCTTAGATCAAATTCGCTCAACAGATAACCGATCTATCGCCAAAACTTGTAGGAGCCGGTGCAGGCTGCGACCTTTTGGTTGTGTCTTTCAAGATCAAAAGATCGCAGCCTGCACCGGCTCCTACAGGTTTTTCGTGTTTCACAGAGTAAAAAAAGGCGCCCCGAAGGACGCCAAAAAATTCACCTCTTTCCAAAGGAGCAAGGAGCTTCTAAAGGTGAATCTGATCGCTCATGAAATTCACAGAATCGCCAGCGGGTATTCGACGATCACCCGCACTTCTTCCAGATCGGACTCGAACGCTGTGGCGCGGGTCGTGGCCTGACGCAAACGCAGTGACAGGTCTTTCATCGAGCCGCTTTGCACCACGTATTTGACTTCAACATCGCGCTCCCAGCGCTTCTGATCGGTGAGCGGATTACCCTCCGCGTCGCGGCGCATGTACACAGCGTTGGCGTTGGAATAATCAGCATCGGTGCCGCGACCGTAACGGGTCATGAACGACAGACCCGGCACGCCGTACGGGGTCATGTCGAGGTCATAGCGCACCATCCAGGAACGTTCTTTGGGCGAGTTGAAGTCGCTGTACTGGATGGAGTTGTCGAGGAAGATCGAGTCGGACTGGCGCAGGTAATCGAAGTCGTCGTTGCCGTTGTTGCGCTGGTGGGAGAGGGCGACGGAGTGGGCGCCGAGTTTGACGCCGACGCGGCCGCTCCAGATGTTGTTGTCGAATTCGCCGAGCAGTTTTTTGCCCTCGTCGACAGCCTTGTAATAGTTGAGGTCGCCGAACAATGACAGGTCATCTGCCAATGGATACGTCCATGCGGTGCCGGCGTAGTACTGATTCCAGGCCTCCTTGAGACGGCTGGAATACAGGCTGAACGTGAGGTTTTTGTTCAACGCGTAATCGCCGCCGCCGTAGGCGATCCACGGGGAATTGACCGGGCCGGCGTAGAAGGTGGCGAAGTTATCGTTGAGGTCGCTGGAGGTCGGTTGGCTCATTGCATGCAGTCGACCGCCCTGTACCGACAGGCCTTCGATACTGGTGTTGATGGCTGTCACGCCTTTGAAGCTCTCGGGCAGCAATCGCGAGTCACCGGCGGCGACCACCGGGGTGGCAGGGAACACATCGCCGACCCGTACGATCGTATCGAACGCGCGCACTTTGGCGGCCCCGCCGAATTTGGTGTACTCGTCCTGCGCCTGGCCATCGCTGTTGACCGGTAACACGTCGAAGGAGCTACGAGCGCCGTTACGGCCGTCACCGGTGTCGAGTTTCAGGCCGATCATGGCAAATGCATCAACACCGAAGCCGACAGTGCCTTGAGTGAATCCGGATTCGAACTTGCTGATTACTGCGTGCGCCCAGGCTTCGGAATAGCCATTGCCGGTAGGGCTGGACTGGCCGTTGCGGTGATCACGATTGAAGTAGTAATTGCGGTTGAGGACGGTGAGGCTGCTGCCTTCGATAAAGCCTTCGGCTTTTTCCTCCGCCACTACCATGGACGGTGCGGCGCTGATCGCCACCGTTAAAGCGGCCATCGATATTTTTGTAGGGTTAAGCATCAGTCACTCCTGGAGTTCGGCAGAACGGGAACGTGCTTCGGCGTGAGTTTTATTGTTCGACGGGCGAGGGCCCGCCGGCATGGTCGCCGGGTGACATCGTTGCAAGCTGCGGATAACGCCAAGGTGATGAGGGAATTACAATTTCGTCATGTGGCCGGAATGAAAACCTATGTCAGGTCAGGGCTGCGAGTTGTTCGATCGTCTGTGGAAAACGCTCGACAAGACGGATCAGGGTTGTGGCTTGAGCGTTGGGTGTTGCTCGTCCTTGCTCCCAGTTTTCGAGCGTTCGCGTGTTGGTGCGTAGATACATCGCGAATACTGAGCGGGAAAGGTTAAGTTGCTGACGGATGGCTATCACTTCCTCAGCAGTGATCGGCATCAGTTTTGGCAGCTGAACCTTATGGGTACGCAAGGTGATTTTGCCTTGGCGTTCATCGGCCAGTGCTTCCAGTCCATCCATCAGTTCGGAAAAAATGTCACGTTTCATAGCGGGTTCTCGCGTTAAGTTCTTTATTGAGTGTTTGTCTGAAAAGTTTTTTCTGGGCAGGCGTCAAATCGTCCTGCTCGTTTTTGCCGTAAACGGTAAAGAGCCAGAACTGATCGAAGCCTGACCACCAGTAATAAATCACTCGTAATCCGCTGCGTTTACCTTTCCCTCTTCGTTGGTCGCTAAAGCGAATTTTACGAAGCCCGCCTGTGTCCTCGATGAGATCCCCGGTTCCGGATTTTTCAGCAACTCCAGTTGAAAGCTGCGAAACAGATCGTCGTCCAGATAGTCGTCTCGGTGCTTCTGAATCACAGGTAATTCGATAAATAGAGCATCCATGTTCTGTACGTTGCCTGCGTATAGTGTTGTACCGATAATCGAATAGGTCAAGGCCTGCTGGCCTTGCTTTTCTCCCCTTTTTCAACGGTAGACGTCGGTCGTAAAATCACCTGTAGGACGAGTAGACGGGAGAGGTAGGATCGTTCGACTAATCTGTGAAGAGCTTCGCAACTCACGTGTCAGAACAATCCCACAGCAGTGTCCAGCGCCGAATAGCGATAGCGGCGGGGTGTCAGGCAATGAAAATGTTGAATGTGCCGACGCCTTCGCGAGCAAGCCCAGCTCCCACAATGATCCGGGATGGCCACAGAATTTGTGCTCGACACATAACCCGTAGGAGCAGAGCTTGCTCGCGAAAGCAGTGGGTCAGGCAATGAAAATGTTGAATGTGCCGACGCCTTCGCGGGCCAGCCCGGCTCCCACAATGATCAGGGATGACCACAGAATTGGTGCACGACACATAACCTGTGGGAGCAGAGCTTGCTCGCGAAAGCGGTGGGTCAGGCAATGAAGATGTTGAATGTGCCGACGCCTTCGCGAGCAGGCTCACTCCCACAATGATCCGGGATGACCACAGAATTGGTGCACGACACATAACCTGTGGGAGCGAGCCTGCTCGCGAAAGCGGTGGTTCAGGCAATGAAAATGTTGAATGTGCCGACGCCTTCGCGAGCAGGCTCACTCCTACAATGATCCGGGATGGCCACAGAATTTGTGCACGACACATAACCCGTAGGAGCAGAGCTTGCTCGCGAAAGCGGTGGGTCAAGCAATGAAGATATTGAATGTGCCGACGCCTTCGCGGGCAAGCCCAGCTCCCACAATGATCCGGGATAACCGCAGAATTGGTGCACGACACATAACCTGTGGGAGCGGGCTTGCTCGCGAAAGCGGTGGTTCAGGCAATGAAAATGTTGAATGTGCCGACGCCTTCGCGAGCAGGCTCACTCCCACAATGATCCGGGATGACCACAGAATTTGTGCACCACACATAACCCGTAGGAGCAGAGCTTGCTCGCGAAAGCGGTGGGTCAAGCAATGAAGATATTGAATGTGCCGACGCCTTCGCGGGCAAGCCCAGCTCCCACAATGATCCGGGATAACCGCAGAATTGGTGCACGACACATAACCTGTGGGAGCAGAGCTTGCTCGCGAAAGCAGTGGGTCAGGCAATGAAAATGTTAAATCCCACAAAAACAAAAACGGCACCCGAAGGTGCCGTTTTCATGTGTAGCCAGCCGAGCAATCAGCCCGCCAGCCCCGCCTGCTGAACCAATGTCAGCAATGGCTGCGGGTACACACCCAGGAAGAATGCGACCAGGGCGATGGCCAGCAGCATCACGCCGCCTGCCTTTTGTTCCCAGTGCAGCTGGGCGTCGTGGCGACGCAGGTTTGGTTCGATCAGGTACAGGGTGACCATCACGCGCAGGTAGTAGAAGACGCCGATGGCGCTGCCCAGCACCAGCGAACCGACCAGCCACCATTGGTGCGCTTCAACACCGGTGGCGATGATGTAGAACTTGCCGATGAAGCCAGCGGTCAGCGGGATACCGGCCAGCGACAGCATCATCACGGTCAGCACGGCGGTCAGGTACGGACGGCGCCAGAACAGGCCGCGGTATTCGTACAGGGCATCCGCGTCACGGCCGTTGTACGGCGAGGACATCAGGGTGATCACGCCGAAGGCGCCGAGGCTGGTGATCACGTAGGTGACCAGGTACACGCCAATGGCTTCCACCGCCAGCCCCTTGCTCGCCACCAGTGCGATCAGCAGGTAGCCGAAGTGCGCGATGGACGAGTAACCGAGCAGACGCTTGAGGTTGCTCTGGGTCAGGGCCAGCAGGTTACCGAACAGGATCGAGGCGATGGCGATAACGGTCAGCACGTCGCTCAGTACGCCACTGCTTGCGGCAGGGGAGATCTGGAACAGACGCACCATCACCGCAAACACTGCAACCTTCGACGCAGTCGCAAGAAACGCGGCCACCGGCGCCGGAGCACCTTCGTAGACGTCCGGCGTCCACAGGTGGAACGGCACCAGCGACAGCTTGAACGCCAGACCGATCAGCATCATGCCCAGGCCCAGTTGTGCCAGCGGGCTAGGCAGACCCGTCGCGGCCAGTGCCTGACCGATACCGGTGAAGCTCAGAGAACCGGCGTCAGCGTAGAGCAGGGCCATACCGAACAACAGGAACGCGGAACCGGCCGCCGACAGCACCATGTATTTGATGCCGGCTTCCAGCGAACGCTTGTTGAAGAAGGCGTAAGCCACCAGACCGTAAACCGGTACCGAGAGCAGTTCCAGACCGATGAACAAGCCGGCCAGGTGCTGCGCGCTGACCAGAACCAGACCACCGGCGGCGGCCATCAGGATCAGCAAGTACAGTTCTTCACGGTTGCCCGGGTAACCCGAACCGCCATCGCCCAGATAAGCGTGGGCGAGGGTGACGCAGGCGAGGGTGGCGACCAGGATCAGCGCCATGTACAGGCAGGCAAACGAGTCGATCTGCAGCAATGGGGTCACGGCCAGAGGCGCGACTTTCAGGGCTGGCAGGATCGACAACAGGGCCAGGTTCAGACCGGCGACCGAGATCAGGAAGGTCTGCGAGTGGTTGCGGCGCCAGGCGATTGCCAGCATCACCACGATAATGGTGAGGCTGGTGATCAACAGTGGCGCAAGCGCAATAAAGTGTTGAATCGTGAATTCCATAGCGCTCTTACCGGGCCGAAGCGAGTTGAGTGAAGGCGGTGCCGAGCCACTGCTGAACGCCATGCATCGTGGCGGCAGAAGTGTCGAGGAACGGTTGCGGGTAGACGCCGATGTAGATCAGCAACACCGCAAGGCCTAGCACCATGATCAGTTCGCGAGCGTCCATACCGTGCAGGATCGAATCCGATTTCGCCGGGCCGAAGTAGGCACGGTGGATCATGATCAGCGAGTAGACCGAACCGAACACCAGACCGGAAGTGGCAATCGCAGTAATCCACGGCCAGCTCGCGAAAGAGCCGATCAGGATCAGGAACTCACCGACAAAGTTACCGGTACCCGGCAGACCCAAGGACGCGGCTGCGAAGAACAGGCTGATTGCCGGCAGGTAAGCGATACGCGACCACACACCGCCCATCTCACGCATGTCACGAGTGTGCAGACGCTCGTACAACTGACCGCTGAGGATAAACAGTGCCGCCGCCGACACACCGTGCGCGAGCATCTGGATCACTGCACCTTGCAGGGCCAGTTGGCTGCCGGAGTAGATGCCGATCAACACGAAACCCATGTGGGAAACGGACGAGAAGGCGATCAGACGCTTGATGTCGGTTTGTGCGAACGCGAGGAACGCGCCGTAGAAGATCCCGATCAGACCGAGGGTCATGGCGATCGGCGCAAACTCGGCCGAAGCATTCGGGAACAGCGGCAGGGCGAAACGCAGCAGACCGTAAGCAGCGGTTTTCAGCAAGATACCGGCGAGGTCGACGGAACCTGCAGTCGGCGCCTGGGCGTGAGCATCAGGCAACCAGGAGTGGAACGGTACAACCGGCAGCTTGACCGCGAAGGCGATGAAGAAGCCGAGCATCAGGATGTACTCGGTGGTCATCGACATCTTGGTTTTCAACAGGTCGGCGTAGTTGAAGGTAATCACGCCAGTGTTGTTGAAGTTGACCAGCACCAGACCGAGGATCGCCACCAGCATGATCAGGCCGGACGCCTGAGTGAAGATGAAGAACTTGGTCGCCGCGTAGATCCGGGTTTTCTTGCCGTCCGAAGAACTGTGACCCCAGAGCGCGATGAGGAAGTACATCGGCACCAGCATCATTTCCCAGAAGAAGAAGAACATGAACAGGTCGAGGGCGAGGAACACGCCGACAACGCCGCCCAGGATCCACATCAGGTTCAGGTGGAAGAAGCCAACGTGACGTTGAATCTCTTTCCACGAGCAGAGTACCGAGAGGATACCCAGCAGACCGGTCAGCAGGATCATCAACAGCGACAGGCCGTCGAGGGCCAGGTGCACGCTGATGCCGAAACGCGCGATCCAGATGTGCTTGAACTCAAGCGCCCAGGTCGGATCGGCGCCAGGCGCCGGGGCAAATGAATAGTCACCATGGGCCCACAGCCAGAGGCCGAGGGCGAGTTCCAGGGTCATGGTCAACAGCGCAATCCAGCGCGGGAGGGTAGCGCCGAAGCGCTCACCCATCCAGCACAGCAGGCCGCCGATGAAGGGGATCAGGATTAGCCAAGGCAGAATCATGACGGGCTCGTTTCCTTTCGCAAATTCGCAAGGTTCATATCAGACCGCTACCAGCACGATGGCGCCAATCACCAGCACGGCACCAGCAGCCATCGAAGCAGCGTACCAACGCAGTTGACCGGTCTCGGTGCGGCTCAGGGCAGTGTGACCACCCTTGGCCATACGCGGGATCAGACCGATGGTCTGGTCGAGCGGGTCTTTACGCAGTACGTGGCTGATCGCCAGGTAAGGCTTGACGAACAGTTTGTCGTAGATCCAGTCGAAGCCCCAGGCAGCGAACCACCAGGCCGAAAGGAAACGGCCGATGCCGCTGTTGGCGATCGCCGTGACGAAGCGACGCTTGCCGAGGAACAGCAGCGCTGCCAGCAGGATACCGGCCAGGGCGATGGCGCCCGAAGCGATTTCCAGACTGTGCTTGGCTTCGCCACCGGCATGGCCAACGCTTTCTGGCAGTACGCCGTGCAGTGGCGGAACGATCATCGCGCCAATGGCGGTGGACAATACGATCAGCACCGACAGCGGCAGCCAGTGAGCGATGCCGTGACCGGCGTGGGCTTCAGTCTTGGCTTCACCGTGGAACGTGATGAAGATCAGGCGGAAGGTGTACAGCGACGTCATGAACGCGCCGACCAGACCTGCGTAAAGCAGACCGTGGTTGCCGCTGGCGAACGCTTCCCAAAGGATTTCGTCCTTGGAGTAGAAGCCTGCGGTGACCAGTGGCAAGGCAGCCAGTGCCGCGCCGCCGACGATGAAGCTGGCGTAGGCCAGTGGCAGTTTTTTCCACAGACCGCCCATCTTGAAGATGTTCTGCTCGTGGTGGCAGGCAACGATCACCGCACCGGAAGCAAGGAACAGCAGGGCCTTGAAGAAGGCGTGGGTCATCAGGTGGAAAATCGCGCCATCCCAAGCACCAACGCCCAGCGCCAGGAACATGTAGCCGATCTGGCTCATGGTCGAGTAGGCGAGGATACGTTTGATGTCGGTTTGTACCAGCGCGGCGAAACCGGCCAGTACCAGCGTCACACCACCAACGATGCCCACCAGATGGAGGATTTCCGGCGCCAGGGTGAACAGGCCGTGGGTACGGGCGATCAGGTAAACACCGGCAGTCACCATCGTTGCGGCGTGGATCAGTGCCGAAACCGGGGTCGGGCCGGCCATCGCGTCCGCGAGCCAGGTTTGCAGCGGCAGTTGCGCCGATTTACCGACCGCGCCACCCAGCAGCATCAGCGTTGCCAGGGTGATCCAGAAGTCGCCGACCTGGAATTTCTGCGGTGCCAGCACCAGCAGTTCCTGGATGTTCAGCGTGCCCACTTGCTGGAACAGGATGAACAGGCCGATGGCCATGAACACGTCGCCGATCCGGGTCACGATGAAGGCTTTGAGTGCCGCGTTACCGTTGTTGCGGTTGCTGTAATAGAAACCGATCAACAGGTACGAGCACAGGCCCACGCCTTCCCAGCCGAAGTACAGGAACAACAGGTTATCGCCGAGTACCAGGAACAGCATGCTGGCGATAAACAGGTTGGTGTACGAGAAGAAGCGCGAGTAGCCCGCTTCGCCGCGCATGTACCAGGACGCGAACAGGTGGATCAGGAAACCGACGCCAACGACCACACCGAGCATGGTGATCGACAGGCCGTCGACGTAGAGGGCGAAGTCAGGCTTGAAGCCTTCGACCGCCATCCACTTCCACAGCACCAGGGTGTAGTGACCGCCTTCGGGTGGCGCGACGTTGAATTGCCAGATGACGTAAGCGGCGACAATCGCCGACAAGCCAATGGAACCCACGCCGATCAGCGCCGAGAGGTTTTCCGACCAGCGTCCACGAGAGAACGACAGCAGCAGGAAACCGATCAGAGGGAATACGAAAGTCAGAAAGATCAGGTTCATCCGCGCATCTCACTGGCAGCGTCGATATCGAGCGTATGGAAGCGGCGATACAGTTGCAGCAGGATCGCCAGACCAATACTGGCCTCGGCAGCTGCAAGGCTGATCACCAGGATGAACATGATCTGTCCATCCGGCTGGCCCCAACGGGCGCCCGCGACAATGAACGCCAGTGCAGAGGCGTTCATCATCACTTCCAGACTCATCAACACGAACAAAATGTTGCGGCGGACCATCAGGCCGACCAGACCAAGGCAGAACAGGATGCCGGCAACGGCCAGTCCATGTTCGAGAGGGATAGCAGGCATGACTTACTCCTTCGCCTCGTTACGGCCCAAATGGAACGCCGTGACGGCTGCAGCGAGCAGCAGCATCGAGGCGAGTTCGACCACCAGCAGGTACGGGCCGAACAGGCTGATGCCCACGGCTTTCGCGTCTACGGTGGTGTGGCCGATGGCCTGACCGCTCTGGTGAGCGAACAGCACATACAGCAGTTCGGCCAGCAGCAGCCCGGCGAGAATCACCGGCCCTGCCCAGATACCGGGCTTGAGCCAGGCGCGTTCTTGCTGAACCGCGGCGGGGCCGAGGTTGAGCATCATCACCACGAACACGAACAGCACCATGATGGCGCCGGCGTAGGCGATCACTTCCAGCACGCCGGCGAACGGTGCGCCGAGTGCGAAGAAGGTCATGGCCACAGCGATCAACGAGATGATCAGGTAGAGCAGGGCGTGCACAGGGTTGGTGTTGGTGACCACACGTAGCGTGGCCACAACAGCGATACCCGATGCGAAATAGAAAGCGAATTCCATCGTTCTTCCTTAAGGCAGCAAGCTCTTCACGTTGATCGGTTCGGCTTCGTTCTGTGCGGAGCCTTTCGGCTTGCCAGCGATTGCCATACCTGCAACACGATAGAAGTTGTAATCAGGGTTTTTGCCGGGGCCGGAGATCAGAAGATCTTCTTTCTCGTACACCAGATCCTGACGTTTGAACTCGGCCATCTCGAAATCCGGTGTCAGCTGGATTGCGGTGGTCGGACAGGCTTCCTCGCAGAGACCGCAGAAAATGCAGCGCGAGAAGTTGATACGGAAGAAGTCCGGGTACCAGCGACCGTCTTCGGTTTCAGCTTTCTGCAGCGAGATGCAACCCACTGGGCAAGCCACGGCGCACAGGTTGCAGGCAACGCAACGCTCTTCGCCATCGGGGTCACGGGTCAGGACGATACGACCACGGTAGCGTGGTGGCAGGTAGACCGCTTCTTCCGGGTATTGCAGGGTGTCGCGCTTGCGAAAGCCATGGCCGAAGACCATGACCAGGCTGCGCAACTGGGTACCAGTACCCTTAACGATGTCGCCAATATATTTGAACATGGGTCAAATCCTCACTGAACCGCGACTGCAGGCGTGTTCCACAACACGACCGCAGCGGTCACCAGCAAATTGATCAGGGTCAGTGGCAAGCAGAATTTCCAGCTGAAATCCATCACCTGGTCATAACGCGGACGCGGGATAGACGCGCGCAGCAGGATGAACAGCATGATGAAGAACGCGGTCTTCAGTGCGAACCAGAGGAAGGACAGTTGCGGCAAGATGCCGAACGGACCGTGCCAGCCACCGAAGAACAGGGTGACCAGCAGCGCCGAGATCAAGATGATGCCGATGTACTCACCGACGAAGAACATGCCCCATTTCATACCGGCGTATTCAATGTGGTAACCGTCGGCCAGTTCCTGTTCCGCTTCCGGCTGGTCGAACGGGTGACGGTGAGTCACGGCGACGCCAGCGATGAAGAAGGTACAGAAGCCGAAGAACTGCGGAATGATGAACCACAGGTTCTGCGCCTGGTACTCGACGATGTCGCGCATGTTGAACGAGCCGACCTGCACCACGATGCCCATCAGGGCCAGGCCCATGAACACTTCGTAGGACACGGTCTGCGCCGAAGCACGCAACGCGCCGAGCAGGGCGAACTTGTTGTTACTCGACCAGCCGGCGAACAACACCGCGTAGACCGACAGACCGGCCATGGCGAAGAAGAACAGCAAGCCGATGTTCAGATCCGCGACGCCCCAGGTCGGGGTGATCGGGATGATCGCAAACGCGATCAGCAAGGCGGACATGGCCACCACCGGCGCCAAAGTGAAGATCACTTTGTCGGCAAACGGCGGCGTCCAGTCTTCCTTGAAGAACATCTTCAGCATGTCGGCGGCGATCTGGAACATACCAAACGGGCCAACGCGGTTCGGACCGTAACGGTCCTGCCACCAGCCCAGCAGGCGACGTTCGACAAAGCTGAGCAACGCACCGGCGACCACCACGGCCAACAGAATGACGATGGCTTTGATGACCGTCAGGATCACATCGATCACTTCAGGGGTGAACCAGGTCATTGCGCTGCCTCCTGCAGACCGTCGACGGATACGCCGGCGAATGCCGATGGAATGCCGGCGATGCCCGCAGGCAATGCCACCAGACCGGCGCCCAGTTCTTCATTGATGCGCAGCGGCAGACGCAAAGTCTGACCGGCCACGTTCAGGCTCAGCAATGCACCTTCGTTGACGCCCAGACGATCCGCTTCGGATTTCGCCAGTGCCACGTAAGCGGCCGGGATGCGCTCTTGAACCGGCGCGGCTTTCGAAGAGTTTTCTTCGCTGCCGAACAGGTGGAAGAACGGCACGGCTTGCCAGGTACCCGCTGCCGGGTTGAATGCACGCGGTGCTGCAGCGAACCAGTTCAGCGAATCGCCAGTGCTTTCGATCAGGCGGGTGCCCGGGTCGCCAGCACGGATGTGACCGCCGACTTCGTCCTGGAACTTGTTCCACGCTTGTGGCGAGTTCCAGCCCGGAGACCAGGCGAAAGGAACCTGCTGACGCGGCTCAACCGAACCCGAGTAACCTTCCATGGAGAAGGCGAACGCGGTGTCTTTGTCTTGCGGAGTGCGCGGTTCGTGAACGCTGATGTCGGCGCGCATCGCGGTGCGACCGGAGTAACGCAGCGGCTCACGCGCCAGTTTCAGACCCTTGATACGGAACGCTGCCGACGGTGCTGCGTCGACGATACGCGCCAGTTGCGCGGTGCTCGAAGCAACGGCAGCGGTGACGTGGTCGAGTTGCGTCCAGTCGATCGGCTGGTTCAGCAGGGTCGCGCGCAGGGCGTGCAGCCAGCGCCAGCCTTCGTGAACCAGAATGCTCGCATCCAGATATTGCGGATCGAAAACCTGGAAGAAGCGCTGAGCACGACCTTCCTGGCTGACCAGCGTACCGTCGCCTTCAGCAAAGCTTGCGGCCGGCAGAACCAGGTGCGCGCGGTCGGTGGTCGCGGTTTTCTGATGGTCAGCAACGATCACTACTTTCGCAGCGTTCAGTGCGGCATCGACCTTGTCTTTGGCGGTGCGGGTGAACAGATCGTTTTCCAGCACGACGATCGCGTCAGCTTTACCGTCGATAACTGCTTGTAGCGCAGCATCCACCGATTCGCCACCGAGCATGGCCAGACCGAGGCTGTTGGCTTCCGGCACGATCAGGCTGATCGAACCGTTCTTCTCGCGCAGTTTCAGTGCTTTGGCGATGTTCGCGGCGGCTTCGATCAGGGCTTTGGAGCCCAGCGAAGTACCGGCGATGATCAGCGGACGTTTGGCCGCGAGCAGGGCGTCGGCGATGCGCTGAGCCAGTTCCAGTGCTTCGGCGTCCAGACCTTCAACGGCCGGGGCGCTGGCGTCCAGTGCGTGGGCAACGGCGAAACCGATGCGCGCCAGGTCGTCCGGAGCAGCGTGTACGCATTCTTCAGCGATGTCGTCGAGCTTGGTTTCCGCCAGGCTGGCGATGAAGAGCGGGTTCAGCGCGTGCTGACCGATGTTCTTCACCGCAGCGTCGAGCCAAGGCTGAACGCGCATGGCTTCGGCCATGTCTTCAGCTTTGCCCTTGACCGATTGACGCAGCGACAGCGCCACGCGAGCGGCGGTCTGGGTCAGGTCTTCACCGAGGACGAAGATCGCGTCGTGGTCTTCGATGTCGCGCATGTTCGGCACAGGCAGCGGGCTGTCGTTCAGCACTTGCAAGACCAGACGGATGCGTTCCAGCTCGGACGCTTCGATACCCGAGTAGAAGTGCTCGGCGCCGACCAGTTCGCGCAACGCGTAGTTGCTTTCAAGGCTGGCGCGCGGCGAACCGATACCGACGATGTTGCGACCGCGCAGCAGGTCAGCGGCTTTATCCAGTGCGGCGTCCAGGCTGAGCTTGGTGCCGTCGGCCAGCAGCGGCTGACGTGGACGGTCGGTGCGGTTGACGTAGCCATAACCGAATCGGCCACGGTCGCACAGGAAGTACTGGTTCACCGAACCGTTGAAACGGTTTTCGATGCGACGCAGTTCACCGTAACGCTCGCCCGGGGAGATGTTGCAACCGCTCGAGCAGCCATGGCAGATGCTCGGCGAGAACTGCATGTCCCACTTACGGTTGTAGCGCTCGGAGTGAGTCTTGTCGGTGAACACACCGGTCGGGCAGACCTCGGTGAGGTTGCCGGAGAACTCGCTTTCGAGGGTGCCGTCTTCAACGCGACCGAAGTACACGTTGTCGTGGGCGCCGAACACACCGAGGTCGGTGCCGCCAGCGTAATCCTTATAGAAACGCACACAGCGGTAGCAAGCGATGCAGCGGTTCATTTCGTGGGAAATGAACGGGCCCAGTTGCTGGTTCTGGTGGGTGCGTTTGGTGAAGCGATAACGGCGCTCGTTGTGGCCGGTCATCACTGTCATGTCTTGCAGGTGGCAATGACCGCCTTCTTCGCACACAGGGCAGTCGTGCGGGTGGTTGGTCATCAGCCATTCAACAACACTGGCGCGGAACGCCTTGGATTCTTCATCTTCGATGGAGATCCAGGTGTTGTCGGTGGCCGGGGTCATGCAGGACATGACGATGCGACCACGGGTGTCGTTCTCGTCGGTGTACTGCTTGACCGCGCACTGGCGGCAAGCCCCGACGCTACCAAGCGCGGGGTGCCAGCAGAAATATGGAATGTCGAGGCCCAGCGACAGACATGCCTGTAACAGGTTGTCTGCCCCGTCGACTTCGAGCGCTTTGCCGTCTACGTGGATAGTGGCCATGGTTCAAAGGTCTTCGTTGGCCCGGTGTCAGCGGGCGTGGCTAATGGAATCTTGTTATCCGTGCGAATCAAACCAGCCTCGAAAGGCGTCATCGCAGGAGGCGAAGGGCTCAGGCCCTTCACCTTATTAAGCGTTTACGCGCCGATTACGATCGGCCTTGCCAGAGGCGGGACGGCGGCGCTGACTGGCGCGATACCGGCTTCGAACTCTGGACGGAAGTATTTGATGGCACTGCCCAACGGTTCCACGGCACCCGGTGCGTGAGCACAGAAGGTCTTGCCTGGGCCGAGGAAGTTGACCAGACCCAGCAGGGTCTCGATGTCGCCTGGCTGACCGCGGCCTTCTTCGATGGCCATCAAGAGCTTGACGCTCCATGGCAAACCATCACGGCACGGGGTGCAGAAACCGCACGACTCGCGAGCGAAGAACTGCTCCATGTTGCGCAGCAAGGAGACCATGTTGACGCTGTCATCCACCGCCATCGCCAGGCCGGTACCCATACGGGTGCCCACTTTGGCGATGCCGCCGGCGTACATTTGCGCGTCGAGGTGCTCAGGCAGTAGGAAACCGGTACCGGCGCCGCCTGGTTGCCAGGCCTTGAGCTTGAAGCCGTCGCGCATGCCGCCGGCGTAGTCTTCGAACAACTCGCGACCGGTGACGCCGAATGGCAGTTCCCACAGGCCCGGGTTTTTGACTTTGCCGGAGAAGCCCATGAGCTTGGTGCCCATGTCTTCGCTGCCTTCGCGGGCCAACGATTTGTACCAGTCAACGCCGTCGGCAATGATCGCCGGCACGTTGCACAGGGTTTCGACGTTGTTCACGCAAGTCGGCTTGCCCCACACGCCGACGGCGGCAGGGAAGGGCGGCTTGGAGCGCGGGTTGGCGCGACGGCCTTCGAGGGAGTTGATCAGTGCGGTTTCTTCACCGCAGATGTAACGCCCGGCACCGGTGTGGACGAACAGCTCGAAATCGAAGCCGCTGCCGAGAATGTTTTTACCCAGCAGGCCCGCAGCCTTGGCTTCTTCCACAGCACGATTCAGGTGCTTGGCGGCGGTGGTGTATTCGCCACGCAGGAAGATGTAGCCACGGTAGGTTTTCAGCGCGCGAGCACTGATCAGCATGCCTTCGATCAGCAGATGGGGCAGTTGCTCCATCAGCATGCGGTCTTTCCAGGTGTTCGGCTCCATTTCATCCGCGTTGCACAGCAGGTAACGGATGTTGATGGATTCGTCTTTGGGCATCAGGCCCCACTTCACGCCCGTGGGGAAGCCTGCACCGCCGCGACCTTTAAGGCCTGCGTCTTTCACGGTCTGGACGATGGCGTCCTGATCCATGTCGGCGAAGGCTTTGCGCGCAGCGGCGTAACCGTTCTTGGCCTGGTACTCGTCGAGCCACACGGCTTCGCCGTCGTCACGCAGACGCCAGGTCAGCGGGTGAGTCTCGGCCGAACGCTGAATGCGGTTGGCAGGACCGAAAGATGTCAGGGTCATACGTAGCCCTCGAGCAGTTTGGCGACGCCAGCAGGCTGCACATCACCAAAGGTGTCGTCGTCGATCATCAGCGCCGGTGCCTTGTCGCAGTTGCCGAGGCAGCAGACCGGTAGCAGGGTGAAACGACCGTCGGTGGTGGTCTGACCCAGGCCGATGCCCAGATTGTTCTGGATTTCGCTGACCACCGACTCGTGGCCGCCGATGTAGCAGACCATGCTGTCGCAGACGCGAATGATGTGACGGCCAACCGGCTGACGGAAAATCTGGCTATAGAACGTCGCCACACCTTCAACGTCGCTGGCCGGGATGCCGAGGATCTCGCCGATTGCGTACAAGGCGCCATCCGGCACCCAGCCGCGTTCCTTCTGAACGATCTTCAGGGCTTCGATCGACGCCGCGCGCGGGTCTTCGTAGTGATGCAGCTCGTGCTCAATGGCCGAGCGCTCGGTTTCACTGAGGGTGAAACGGTCTGTCTGGATAAGCGTGCTGTTCATGCTTAGCGGTCCACGTCGGCCATAACGAAGTCGATACTACCCAGGTACGCAATCAAGTCCGCGACCATGCTGCCTTTGATCACCGAAGGGATCTGTTGCAGATGCGGGAAGCTCGGAGTGCGGATCCGGGTACGGTAGCTCATGGTGCCGCCGTCGCTCGTCAGGTAATAACTGTTGATGCCCTTGGTCGCTTCGATCATCTGGAAGGATTCGTTGGCCGGCATCACCGGGCCCCACGAAACTTGCAGGAAGTGCGTGATCAAGGTTTCGATGTGCTGCAGCGTGCGCTCTTTCGGCGGCGGCGTGGTCAGCGGGTGATCCGCCTTGTACGGGCCTTCCGGCATGTTGCGCATGCACTGGTCGATGATCTTGATGCTCTGGCGCATCTCTTCAACGCGCACCATGCAGCGGTCGTAGGCATCGCCATTGGCAGCCAGCGGCACTTCGAACTCGAAGTTCTCGTAGCCGGAGTATGGACGCGCTTTACGCAGGTCGAAGTCGCAACCGGTCGAACGCAGGCCGGCACCGGTGACGCCCCATTCCAGGGCTTCTTTGGTGTTGTAGGCAGCGACGCCGATGGTACGACCCTTGAGGATGCTGTTTTGCAGGGCAGCCTTGGTGTATTCGTCGAGGCGTTTTGGCAGCCATTCGACGAAGTCTTTCACCAGTTTTTCCCAGCCGCGCGGCAGGTCGTGGGCAACGCCACCGATGCGGTACCAGGCCGGATGCAGACGGAAACCGGTGATGGCTTCAATCACCGTGTACGCCTTCTGGCGGTCGGTGAAGGTGAAGAACACCGGAGTCATGGCGCCGACGTCCTGGATGTAAGTCCCGAGGAACAGCAGGTGGCTGGTGATCCGGAAGAACTCGGCCATCATGATGCGGATGACGTCAACCTTCTCAGGCACCTTGATGCCGGCCAGCTTCTCGACCGAGAGCACGTACGGCAGGTTGTTCATCACGCCGCCGAGGTAATCGATACGGTCGGTGTACGGAATGAAACTGTGCCACGACTGACGCTCGGCCATCTTCTCGGCACCACGGTGGTGGTAACCGACATCCGGTACGCAGTCGACGATTTCTTCACCGTCCAGTTGCAGAATGATGCGGAACGCACCGTGCGCCGAAGGGTGGTTCGGGCCGAGGTTGAGGAACATGTAGTCCTCGTTCGTCCCGGAACGCTTCATGCCCCAGTCTTCAGGACGGAAACGCGCGGCTTCTTCCTCAAGCTGTTGCTTGGCGAGGTTGAGGCTGAACGGATCGAATTCGGTCGCACGCGCCGGGAAGTCCTTGCGCAGCGGGTGACCTTCCCAGGTCGGCGGCATCATGATGCGCGACAGGTGCGGGTGACCTTTGAAATCGATGCCGAACATGTCCCAGACTTCACGCTCGTACCAGTTGGCGTTCGGCCAGATACCGGTAACGGTCGGCAAGCTGAGGTCGCTCTCGGACAAGGCGACCTTGATCATCACGTCACTGTTACGCTCCAGCGACATGAGGTGATAGAACACGGTGAACTCAGCGTCGCTCGGCAGCCCTTGACGCTTGGTGCGCAGACGCTCGTCCACGCCGTGCAGGTCATAGAGCATGACGTACGGCTTGGGCAGGTTACGCAGGAAGGTCAGGACTTCGACGAGTTTGGCGCGCGCCACCCACAGCACCGGCATGCCGGTGCGGGTCGACTGAGCGGTGAACGCTTCGGCGCCAAAACGGTTGTTCAATTCAACGACCACATCCTGGTCGTCTGCCTTATAAGGCGGGATGTACAGAGCGCTGCCTGTAGTCATGGTTATTTTTTCGCTTTCGGTCAACGTAAAGAATGAAGCCAGCTTCTCGTTTCTTTGTCAGAACAGATCTGGATCAGACTTCGTCAGGGCTGCGCAGGTTGGTGACTGCGATTCGCTGTTCGCGGCGCTGTTCCTTCTGCGAAGGCATGTCGGCGCGATAAACGCCTTGATCGCCAACGACCCAGGAAAGCGGACGACGCTCCTTGCCGATCGATTCCTGCAACAGCATCAAGCCTTGCAGAAATGCTTCCGGACGAGGAGGGCAGCCAGGTACGTAGACGTCCACGGGCAGGAACTTGTCCACCCCTTGAACCACAGAGTAGATGTCGTACATGCCACCGGAGTTAGCGCACGAACCCATGGAGATCACCCACTTCGGCTCGAGCATCTGCTCGTAGAGACGCTGAATGATCGGCGCCATCTTGATGAAGCAGGTACCGGCGATAACCATGAAGTCGGCCTGACGCGGCGATGCCCGGATAACCTCGGCGCCAAAGCGCGCGATGTCGTGGGGCGCCGTGAAGGCGGTGGTCATTTCCACGTAGCAGCACGACAAGCCGAAGTTGTACGGCCACAGGGAGTTCTTACGTCCCCAGTTGACCGCGCCACTCAGCACGTCTTCCAGCTTGCCCATGAAAATGTTTTTGTGGACTTGATCTTCTAACGGATCGGAAACGGTTTCCCGTTCGCCAATCGGATACTGCTCGTTAGGAGCATCGGGGTCGATCCTGGTGAGATTGTATTGCATTGCCAAAGCCTCATTGTTTCAGCTTCGCCTGCCGCTTGCGACGAGCTTCCGGAGCCCAGTCAAGGGCGCCCACTCGGAACAGGTAGACAAGACCTGCCAACAGAATTGCTATGAAAACGAGAGCTTCGACGAATCCGGTCCAGCCGCTTTCGCGGACGGACACAGACCATGCAAAGAGAAAGAGGGCTTCGATATCGAAGATCACGAAGAGCATCGCGACCAGATAGAATTTGGCTGAGAGCCGCAAGCGGGCGCCACCGGTAGGTAGCATGCCCGACTCGAACGGTTCGTTTTTGCTGCGGCCCCAGGCTTTTGACCCAAGGAGGCTGGAGACACCGAGCATGAAGGCACACAGGCCAACGACACCCAGAAGGAAAATGGCAAAGCCCCAGTTGTGGGCCATGAGTCCTGTCGCTTCGGGCATGCTGGTAATCCTTAACAGAGAGCAAAGGTCTCTGAGCTTGATAAAGAAATAAGGCAGTGACGATATGTCGCAGCAATCAATCGCGCTGATTTTATGGCTAAACACCCGGCAAGTAAAATTCCTATAGCGAAATTATTTATTGGAATAAGGACATAGCGCACGTCCAGGCCCCGCCAGCCCATGCGTTGCGGGCATTAGCCGGTTTTGCGGGAAATAAGTTTTGTTTGAAATGTAACGAACATAGTTGCTGCTAAATGATAATCAATACTGTTTGGCGCGGTTTTGTAACTGTTTAACGGGTGAGGTATTGGGAAGTTGTCTTACTTGCACGTTACTGCAAGTAGCGACGGCGCCCGTTTTACACGAATTTTCCTACGCCGCTACCGCTCTGGATCAATGTTTTGTCCGAGCGCCGCAGATCCCTGTGGGAGCGAGCCTGCTCGCGAAAGCGTCAGATCAGCCAACGCATCTATTGCCTGACACACCGCCTTCGCGAGCAAGCCCGCTCCCACACTGATTTGTGGCGTGCCCGAGGTTTTGTGTACTACCGAGAACCCGTAGGAGCAAAGCTTGCTCGCGAAAGCGCCAGATCAGCCAACCCATTTATCGCCTGACACACCGCCTTCGCGAGCAAGCTCGGCTCCTACATTGATTTGTGGTGCGCCCGAGGTTTTGCGTACTACCGAGAACCCCTGTGGGAGCGGGCTTGCTCGCGAAAGCGGTAAATCAACCACCCCCAGACCCGACGCCTTGCACGCCAGGCCTGTCTCCTCCAATCCTCTCAGCCAAACCGCCCAGCTAGCGTCGAAGCCGCGACCTCAAAAGCAGCCTTCATTTCCTCAACCACCTCATCATCATGCGCAAACGACAAATAAACCCGCCCATAAGGCGAAGGCATCACCAACACCCCGGCCTCGCGCAACGCCAAATGCAGCGCCTTACTAAACTCCGCATCGCCACATTCCAGCGCCTCGGCATAATTCGTCGGGGCCTGCGCCGAAGGCCAGATCCCGAACACATTGCCGTAACCGCTGGTGCTCACCGTCATCCCATGCGCCTTGAACGAGGCTTCCACCGAAACGCGCAGCGCCTCACCCCGAGCAATCAAAATCTGATAATCCGCGTCATCCAGTTGCGCCAGCGTGCTGATCACCGCAGCACACGCCATCGGGTTGCCGCTGAACGTACCGCCACGCAGCACGCGACCCTCTTCAAACCCCGCCAAAATATGCGGCTTGCCGACAATCGCCGATACCGGCACACCATTACCAATCGCCTTGCCAACACTGGCGATGTCCGGATCCAGCCCCGCCTGCAAACCCGCGAGCCCGGCGAATAAACGAAACCCCATCAACACTTCATCACAGATCACCAGCGCGCCATGCCGATGCGCGACTTCCTGCACATGCAGCAAATACCCCGCCGCCGGCATGATGCAGCCGGCATTGGCGAGCATCGGCTCAAGAATTACCGCCGCAATGTCCGAGTCCTCAGCAAACAACCGCTCAACATCAGCAAAATCATTGAAACGCAGCAACGTGGTGCGCGGCGTAGAAGGTCGCTGACCGTCAGCAAAATTCGCCTCACTGGATGACACATTGCCAAAGCTGACGTCATCAAACCAACCGTCGAAACCCGCCGCCATTTTCGCGATACGCCCACGCCCGGTATACGCGCGAGCCGCGCGGCAGGCGAGGTGCACCGCTTCACTGCCGGAGTTGGTGAAAATCACTTTGCTCAGCGCGCCGGTATGCGCCGCCAGCGCAGAAGCCGCCGCGTGTTCACGAACATGCGCCCAGGACGGCGCGGCAGAATCGGCCAACGCCGCCGCCACCTGTTCGTTGACACGATTATTGGCATGCCCCAACAGCACCGCGCCAAAGCCAAGCGCGGTGTCGATGTAGCGACGACCTTGATCGTCATACACGTAGGCATCCTTGCCATTGCGGATAAACAGGGTTTCGCCATTGAGTTCCGGAAGGATGCGCGCGGCGCTGGAAACATCGCCAATCAGGTTACGCATAGAAGCCTCTGTGCTTATTAATAGGTGAGCGTTCAGCCGCGCTCGGTGTTCCACGGACTCTGCGCGAGTTTCTGTTCAAGAAAGTCGCGGAACACGCGGATCCTGGGGCTGAGGTGCTTGCGATTGGTGTAGATCATGTAAATCGGTTCGAAGCTGTCCGGGCTGTAGCTCTGCAGCAACGGTATCAAGCGACCTTCGCGGATGTCGTGGCCGATATGAAACTCGGCCAAGCGCACAATGCCCGCGCCGCTGAGTGCCAGATCGCGCAGCAGATCACCCTGAGCGAAAGTCGCTTTGGGAATCACCGGGATGCTGGTCGGATTGCCATCGATGAGGAAATCCCAGTCGTTCCACACGCTGTTGAAGCCGAAGCTGAAACAGGTGTGATCGAGCAATTGCTGCGGGTGCTCGGGCGTTCCTTGGCGGGCGAGGTAGTCCGGGGAGGCGCAGATGATCCAGCGACTCTGGCCAATCTTGCGGGCGATGCGCGTGGAGTCCGGCAACACGCCGCTGTGAATCGCCAGATCCAGCCCTTGATCGAACTGATCGGAAAATTGCGCGCCGATCTGGATATCAATCGTCAACCCGGGGTAGGCCGCCAAAAACTCCGGCAGCCACGGAATGATCTGGTGTTTGGCAAACGTCGACATCGTGTGAATCCGCAGCATGCCACTGACCCGCGTCGGAAACGCTTCGGCCAGCGAGTCGGCTTCGGCCATCGCGTTGATCACCGCGCGGGCGCTGACCAGATAGGCCGCGCCTTCTTCGGTCAGCGACAAACTGCGCGTGCCGCGTTGAAACAGGCGCACCTGCAAGCGATCTTCCAGACGCGAAATCAGCTTGCTGATGGCCGACGGCGTCAGACCGTGGGCGCGAGAGGCCGCTGAAAAGTTACCGTGCTCCGTGGCCCAAAGAAACGCCAGCAGCTGCGAGTAGTTATCCAAGGCATGCCTCCCGTGTCGATCCGACGCCAGCCACGGCGTCGATCAGCGAATGAACTGTTCGATGTAATCGTCTGGCAGCCCGAGCGTTTTGTAATGCGCGCGAGCGGTTTCCAGTTTGGTGAAAACGTCTTCGTAGCCGACCGCTACACCCTGCGGGTCAACGTAGGTGTAGCCGCCCTGCACGTGGAACCAGGTGATCATCTCTTCGACATCTTCCGGCACGAACAGGGTGTGCGTCTCGCCCGGTGGCTCGAACGCGAACGAACCTTCCTCGGCGACCCAGTCATGCTCCAGATAGTACCAGCGACCTTTAAGCACCATCGCGTGCACGCCGCCGGTATGACGATGACGCGAGAGCACACCGCTTTTGCGCACGCGCAGCAGGTTGATGTAGTAGCCACCGGACACGCTGAGCAACACCGGTTTGAACGACACCGAATCGGTCACCGGCACCCACAGTTGATCGTCTTCCAGCCATTGGCCGAGGACGCCGGGGTGCACCATGTCGGGCGCCATGTACGGCACTTGCGGCAGTTGATAGGGGATGGCCAGTTCGTCGGGTTTAGGCGCAATACTCATGAGGCGTTCCTTGTAAGTTTTGATAACCCCCGGCCGGTTGTTGGCCGGGGTTTCAAGCAGAGTAGTGTGGTGATCAGTCGTGAAAAAGCAGGTCGCCGGCACACTTGCTGTGACGCTCAGTCACAGCGGCGGGCGGTGTTCAGGCCAATACTTGCGGGGTGGCGGTTTCAACTGGCGCCATGGCGCTGCGTCGTGCCGACAGCTCGGGCTGCGACTTCTGCAAATACGCGCCGATGATCACCAGCACCGCAGTCAGGCCAAGGGTCGAGAGCAGTTCCGCACGCTGACCGGGGAAAGCCGCCATGATCGCGAACACGCCGAGGATGAACACGATTGTGAGGATCGTCAGATACGGAAACATCCACATGCGCACTTCGAGTTTCTTGCCCTGTGCGACCAGTTTGCGGCGCATGCACAGTTGCGTGACGGCGATCACCAGGTACATCAGCAAGGCCAATGCGCCGCTGGTGGCCAGCAGAAACTGAAACACTTGCTTGGGCAGCAGGTAGTTGGCAGTCAGCGCCGTCAGTGCCGCGACCGATGTCAGCGCGACGGCCAACAGCGGCACGCCTTGACGGGTGGTGTGCGACACCGCATTCGGTGCATCACCGCGACGGGCCAGCGAGTAGGCCATGCGCGAAGCGGTGTAGATCGCCGAGTTCAGGCAACTGGTGACCGCCACCAGCACAACAATGCCCATGATCTGCGGCGCCCACGGAATGTTCATCGCGCTCAGCACAGCCTGGTAAGAACCTTTCGCCAGATCCGGCGCGTTCCACGGAATCAGGCACACCACCACAAACATCGAACCGAGGTAGAACAAGCCCAGACGCCAGACCACGGCACGAATGGCTTTCTTGATGTTGGCTTTCGGATCCTTGGATTCAGCGGCGGCGATGGTCACCACTTCGCTGCCCTGGAAACTGAACATCGCTGTCAGCAGACCGGCGACAATCGCCACATTACCGTTGGGAGCAAAACCGCCGTTGGCGTAGAGATTGGAAATCCCGCTGGTCGAGGAACCCGGCAAAACCCCGAAAATCGCCAGCACGCCGAGGATGATGAAGCCGACGATCGACACGACTTTGAACAGCGACAACCAATATTCCAGCGTACCGAACGAACCGACGCTGAGGCTGTTGCACAGGATCAGCGCAAACGTGACGCCGAACGCCGCCACCCAATGCGAAATCCCCAGCCAGTCGCCCAGAATATTGCCGGCGACAATTGCTTCAATGGCAATCACCAACACGTAAAACCACCAGTACAACCAACCGATGGAAAACCCGGCCCAGCGACCAATCGCCTGATCGGCATAGGAAGAAAACGACCCGGTGTCCGGCCGCGCAGTGGCCATTTCGCCGAGCATCTGCATGACCAGCACCACAATGATCGCGGCGCAGACATACGACACCAACACCGCAGGGCCAGCAGTGGCAATGGCATTACTCGAACCCACAAACAGACCGGCGCCAATCACGCCGCCGATCGAAATCATCGTGACCTGCCGTCCTTTCAAGCCATTCCCTAGCTCGTTGTTAGCCTTGTCTTTGTCATCACGCATCGGCTCGTACCTCGAATGAACGTCTTTATTATTGTCTGAAACGCCGCAACGACACGGCGATGGGCCGTACCCTAAGCGGATAGAGGGGAGGGTATTAGCCCTAAATGGTTCAAAGAGGGTGTGAACTGTCGTCACAGGTGGCGGGTGTTAGGTGGGGGAGTGTCAAAGACGGGGGATGGAGGGCGGACGCTCTGCCGAATCCATAATCGACTGGTTTTTTCAGGTCGATGTATAACGCCAGACACCTCGGTCGGCTCCCTCTCCCGGAGGGAGAGGGGACTGAATGGGGGATGCTCGCGAGATACGCCGACTTGAACGTGCTGCTTTGAATCCATAATCGACTGGATTTTTCAGGTCGATGTATAACGCCAGATACCTCGGTCGGCTCCCTCTACCTACGGGAGAGGGCTGGGGTGAGGGGAAAGGACGTTGATCCATTACAGACGTTTACTGAAGATTGCGCGGATGCTGTTGAGCAGATCTGCCTGCGCGATCAGCGGTCAGCTTGAAAAGCCCCTCACCCTAGCCCTCTCCCGGAGGGAGAGGGGACTGAGTGGGGGATGCTCACGAGATACGCCGACTTGAACGTGCTGCTTTGAATCCATAATCGACTGGTTATTTCAGGTCGATGTATAACGCCCAGACAACTCGGTTAGTCCCCTCTACCTCTGGGAGAGGGTTAGGGTGAGGGCAGCGGTTCAGGCACTCGGCACAACATTATCCAGCGCCTTGTTCACCGCCAATTCCCCCAGCATCACCACCTGCGCAATCCCCAGCAACGTATTGCGATTCGGCCCCTCCAACATCCCGGCAAAATCACCCAGCATCACCGTGGCCGAGGCTAACGACTCGCACGCATTAGCCAGCAGGGATTCAGTATCAGATTGCGGATTAACCATAAACAACGTGCTGGGGCTGTACGGCGTGGCCATGATTTTCTCAGGCGCAAGATAATGATCGAGCGCGCGCTCAGCCGCTGCATGAAGCTTTTTCGAATTGAGTGATTCATAGGGTGACGCCGGGTCTGTGACCGGCGGATTGTTTGTGGTTTCGGACATCAACTGAAACTCCGATGGATAAATGACACCCTGTAGGAGCTGCCGAAGGCTGCGATCTTTTGATCTTTTTTCATAAAACCAAGATCAAAAGATCGCAGCCTTCGGCAGCTCCTACAGGGGATTGGCGGAGTTTGTTAGTGCGGCAGGCGTCGGCCGTCCAGGACTCGATTGACCATGAGTTCACTCAGCATGATTACCTGATGCAGCATCAACAGGGATCGGCGTTGTGTGTTGTCGACGACATCGCCAATTTCACGCGCCATGTCGTTGGCGGCGGCCAACGATTCACAGGCTTCGACGAGTAATGTTTCTTCGTCCACGGCGGGGTCGATCAGGAAGATTTTGCTGGTTTTGCGGGAGGGGATTGAGAGTTTCAGTGAATCGGGGTTGAGGTAGAAATTGATGGCCCGGTCTGTCGCCTCTTTTATCTTTTGAGGTTCGAGCGACGGGTCAAACGGGATTGCATTGGTTTCCGGCGGATTCGGTGTGGCTTTGAACATGAATGAAGCTCCTATCGCAGTTTCAGGAGCCATCACTTCTCGCTACCAAACGAGGGTGGCGGCCATACGCGGGTTGGTAGACCGGCTGCAATAGGAACCCGGCGCTCCCGAAAGAGCCCCCCGCATGACCACCATATAAAGCAGAGCCGCAAAAAAGAGGCTGCATAAGGTGTCGCCATACATCTATTACAGACGGGCTACCAAACCCGATCACTGTTTTTCAGTGACAGGCAGACGATATAACCCGACCCATAGCGGCGTATGCCGGCGGATTCTGAGGTGCGCGTAGGTAACGGCGCAAGGCGTTGTAGCCTTTATGGCGTAACGGTTTGTGTAATTTAAACGCGCATGCGGATTTGTGTTTAAGCACCTCAGCAGACCGCCAAATCCCAGACAAAAAAACGCCCCGAACCAGTCGGGGCGTCAGTTTTGCGGCTCTGCGGTTAGCTTTCTATCCGATCCGCAGAGGCCGTTTGCTCAGGCGAAGCAGAATCAGTGGAACTGTTCTTCTTCAGTCGAACCGGTCAGTGCGGTTACCGAAGACGAGCCACCTTGAATCACGGTGGTCATGTCGTCGAAGTAGCCGGTGCCCACTTCCTGCTGGTGAGCCACGAAGGTGTAACCCTTGGCGGCGTCAGCGAATTCCTGCTCTTGCAGTTTCACGTAAGCAGTCATGTCGTTGCGGGCGTAGTCGTGCGCCAGGTTGAACATGCTGTGCCACATGTTGTGAATGCCGGCCAGGGTGATGAACTGGTGCTTGTAACCCATGGCGGACAGTTCGCGCTGGAACTTGGCGATGGTCGCGTCGTCCAGGTTTTTCTTCCAGTTGAAGGAAGGCGAGCAGTTGTACGACAGCAGTTGGTCCGGGTATTCCTTTTTGATCGCTTCGGCGAAGCGACGAGCCTCGTCCAGATCCGGCTTGGCAGTTTCGCACCAGATCAGGTCGGCGTATGGCGCGTAAGCCAGACCGCGAGCGATGGCTTGATCCAGACCGGCACGTACCTTGTAGAAACCTTCCTGAGTGCGCTCGCCAGTCACGAACGGCTGGTCGTACGGGTCGCAATCGGAGGTCAGCAGGTCAGCGGCGTTCGCGTCGGTACGGGCCAGAATGATGGTCGGGGTACCGGCAACGTCAGCAGCCAGACGTGCAGCGGTCAGCTTCTGTACGGCTTCCTGAGTTGGAACCAGTACTTTACCGCCCATGTGACCGCATTTTTTCACGGAAGCCAGTTGGTCTTCGAAGTGAACGCCGGCGGCGCCTGCTTCGATCATGCTTTTCATCAGCTCGTAAGCGTTCAGCACGCCACCGAAACCCGCTTCAGCGTCAGCCACGATCGGCGCGAAGTAGTCGATGTAGCCTTCGTCGCCCGGGCCTTTGCCGGCTTTCCACTGGATCTGGTCAGCACGACGGAACGAGTTGTTGATGCGCTTGACCACGGTTGGAACCGAATCCACCGGGTACAGCGACTGGTCCGGGTACATCGATTCGGCGGAGTTGTTGTCCGCAGCTACTTGCCAGCCCGACAGGTAGATCGCCTGGATGCCGGCTTTGACTTGTTGCACAGCCTGGCCGCCGGTCAGGGCGCCCATGCAGTTGACGAAATCTTTCTCAGGACGGAAGGACGGCTTGGCGCCCTGGGTCACCAGGTTCCACAGCTTTTCGGCGCCCAGTTTTGCAAAAGTGTGCTCAGGTTGAACCGAGCCACGCAGGCGGACGACGTCAGCAGCGGAGTAAGCGCGTGTCACGCCTTTCCAGCGCGGGTTTTCAGCCCAGTCTTTTTCGAGGGCTGCAATTTGCTGTTCGCGTGTCAGTGCCATGGAGATAAACCTCGTCGCGTCTTTTATGAAAAGTTGTTCTGCGGTGGAAAATTCCTGCGCTCGCTGACCAGAAGCTTAGGTGGTCAAGTCGGATTCGGCGGGGTAGGCGACGGGATGAACGATGGGCTCGAGGGGAAGTGAGCAGGTAGTGGCGGACTGTGGGCGCATTCGGGCGTCGTGGGCCTCTATACGGTCTACAGTGTGGAGCCGGGTTACCTAATTACGCTTCCGTCCCTCGGGACAACTTCGTTCCAGTCGGCAACCTCGTCAAACACACCTTGTGGGCGGTACAGACACGAAGCGGTTCGCGGGGTAGGTGCGAACATCGCTTCGAAGGCCCTTGCCAGGGCCTCTGATTAGCGGGAGCGAGGCCATCATGCCTTTGCTTTTTTGCCTCGTCAAACGTTTTGTAGTGCTTTTTTTCAAGCACTACATCTTTCGTCTAATACGACTAATCAGTCAGTTTTCGGTGAGTTAGTCCAAGGTGTCGACTTTCACCCGCAAGGTCATGTCATCCCGGCCTTGAGTAGAGTAGCTGCGGGTCAGGCCCTGTTTGTCGACCTGAGTCTGGCTGTTGACACCGGCGAGGGTGATCCACTCACCGAGGCGGCCGGTGACGGTTGTGTCAGTGCTTTGCACGTTCACTACATCGGGACGTTCCTGGCTCATGCGGTCACGGTTGGTACTGATCGCCAGGTGAACGGTGTCGCCGGTGACGCTGGCGGTGACGTAGAACCCTTGAGTGACGTTGCGATATTGGGTCTGGCTGCTGTAATCGCCGTAGGAATTACTCTGGCTGCTGGTGATCGGCACGCTTTGGCCTACTTGAATCAGCGCCGGTGCGCCTTCACTTGCCTGCACTTGCTGGATGCCGCCGTTACGGCTGGTGGTGCTGCGGCTGATGATGCGGGTCTGGTTCGGTGGGGCGCCGTTGACCGAATAGCCTTCATCGCCACGGCCATTGTTTTCGTTGGTGTCGACGGTGATCAGCAGGCGTTTGGGCGCGGTGTCGAGTTGTGACAGCAGATCCTTGAGTTCCTGAATCTTGCCCGGCTCGGCTTTGACGATGAGCTGGTTGCCGTAGGCGCTGACCTGGCCGTCCTGACCCATGAAGTCCTGCGCCACCGGCAACATATCGGCGCTGGTGTGGTACTTGAGGGGGACGATTTCTGTGGCTGCCATCACCGAAAAACTGCAGCCGAGCAGCAGGGTGGTGAGCAGGGTGCGTAGGGACATGTCCGTTATCTCCGCGTTCGAAAGGCTTGATATTGCCAGTTTGTCGGCCTCGGGTGGGGCAAGTTGAATGCTGAACAACAAAACGCCCCGGCATCGTTGGATGCCGAGGCGTTTCGAGAACTGCTTTTGTGGCTCACCACAGGGGGTTCACAGGTCTGTGGTGTTTAGCGAGGGTCTTTGTGGCGAGGGGATTTATCCCCGATGGGCTGCGAAGCAGCCCCAAATCCTTCAAACGCGGTGCATCAGGTAGACCGAGTTTGTCGGGTTGGCGACTGCTGCGCAGCCGAACGGGGATAAATCCCCTCGCCACAGGGTTTACATGATCGTTCCCACGCTCTGGTGGGAATGCAGCCAGTGACGCTCTGCGTCAAATGCCGCATGGGACGCGGAGCGTCCCGAGAGGCATTCCCACGCAGAGCGTGGGAACGATCAGGGCGGGGTTCAGGCCGAATGGCGAACCATGTCGACGTGCGGAATCCCGGCTTCGAGGAATTCCTCGCTGACCAGGCTGAAGCCCAGGCGCTCATAGAACGCCGTGGCTTGCACTTGCGCGCTGAGCATTTGCTCTTTCAAGCCGCGTGCTTCTGCTTCGGCGATGACCGCTTGCATCAGCGCATCACCGACCTTCATCCCGCGCCAGTCTTTCAGCACCGACACGCGGCCGATGTGGCCGTCAGGCAACAGGCGCGCAGTGCCGATCGGGAAGTCGCCTTCAAACGCCAGGAAATGCACGGCGCTGGCGTCGTCCGCGTCCCATTCCAACTCAGGTGGCACCGATTGCTCGGCAATGAACACCGTTTCACGAATGCGCCGGATCTCGGCGATGTCCTTCTGCCAGTCTGCGACACGAACGCGAATCTTATTCATCAGCGAACCCCAAGCTGCCTTGCTTGACCAGTTCGCAGAGCAGACCGGCACCGTCTTCGTCGTTCAGCCACTCGCTGAGGTTGTCGGCGTGCAGGGCGTCGGCGGCGCAGATCAGTTTCAGCAGCTCGCGCAGTTTGCCCGGCAGGTAGCGGCTCTGGCCGCTGGCGAACAGCAGCAGGTCGTCATCGACTTCCGACCACGCCAGACGCGCGCTCGGATTGCGGATCAGCACGGCGCCGTCTTGCAGAGCGTTGAGGAATTCTTCTTCCTCGACGTCGTCAGGGCCGCTGACCAGTTCCGGGTAGCGCGGCTCGGTCATGTACTGGCCGAACCAGGTCAGCAGCAGACGCTCGTCGCTCATGTGCTCGGCGAGCAGGGCTTTGAGGCGATCCAGCGCATCGTGTTGAATCTGATGCGGGTCAGCGGCCGGCTGCGCGTCGGCGTCGGTGTAGCGCTCTTCGTCAGTCAGGAACTGGCTGAGGAAGTCGGTGAAGTGGGTCAGCACTTCAGAGGCGCTCGGCGCGCGGAAACCGACCGAGTAGGTCATGCAGTTGTCGACTGCGACACCGCAGTGAGCCAGACGTGGCGGCAGGTAGAGCATGTCGCCCGGTTCCAGCGTCCACTCTTCGCTCTCGTGGAATTCAGCGAGGATGCGCAGATCTGCGTGTTGCAGCAGCGGGCTCTCGGAGTCGCACATCTGGCCAATTTTCCAGTTGCGCTTGCCGTGGCCTTGCAGCAGGAACACGTCGTAGTTGTCGAAGTGCGGGCCGACGCTGCCACCCGGGGCGGCGAAGCTGATCATCACGTCGTCGACGCGCCAGCTCGGCAGGAAGCGGAAGTTTTCCAGCAGCTCGCTGACTTCCGGCACGAACTGATCGACGGCCTGAACCAGCAGCGTCCACTCTTTTTCCGGCAATTTGCTGAACTCGTCTTCAGCGAACGGGCCGCGACGCAATTCCCATGGGCGCTCGCCGTGCTCGATCACCAGACGCGATTCGACTTCTTCTTCCAGGGCCAGACCCGCCAGCTCGTCGGCGTCGATCGGGCTTTCGAAGTCAGGGATTGCCTGGCGGATCAGCAGCGGTTTTTTCTGCCAGTAGTCGCGCAGGAATTCGCGTGCGGTGATGCCACCCAGAAGTTGCAGAGGAATATCAGGATTCATGTGTAACCTATTGAAAAAAAGCACTTTTCAGACGGGAATAAAAACGCCCGGCGCGGCCGGGCGTCTCAAACGGGGCAAACGGTCGATCAGATGCGTTTGGCTTGCGCTACAGCGTTGCCGATGTAGTTGGCCGGGGTCAGTTGCTTAAGCTCGGCTTTCGCTTCGGCTGGCATGTCCAGACCATCGATGAAAGTCTGCAGCGCTTCAGGGCTGATGCCCTTGCCACGGGTCAGTTCTTTCAGCTTCTCGTACGGGTTTTCGATGTTGTAGCGGCGCATCACGGTCTGGATCGGCTCAGCCAATACTTCCCAGCAAGCGTCGAGGTCAGCGGCAATCTTCTGAGCGTTCAGCTCGAGTTTGCTGATGCCTTTGAGGCTGGCTTCGTACGCGATCACGCTGTGAGCGAAGCCGACACCGAGGTTACGCAGTACGGTGGAGTCGGTCAGGTCGCGCTGCCAGCGGGAGATTGGCAGTTTGCTCGCCAGGTGCTGGAACAGCGCGTTGGCGATGCCCAGGTTGCCTTCGGAGTTTTCGAAGTCGATCGGGTTGACCTTGTGCGGCATGGTCGACGAACCGATTTCGCCAGCGATGGTGCGCTGCTTGAAATAACCCAGGGAGATGTAGCCCCAGATGTCACGGTCGAAGTCGATCAGGATGGTGTTGAAGCGCGCGATCGCGTCAAACAGCTCGGCGATGTAGTCGTGCGGCTCGATCTGCGTGGTGTACGGGTTGAAGCCCAAGCCCAGCTCGTCTTCGATGAAGGCGCGGGCATTGGCTTCCCAGTCGATCTGCGGGTAGGCCGACAGGTGCGCGTTGTAGTTGCCGACAGCGCCGTTGATCTTGCCCAGCAGCGGTACGGCAGCGACCTGAGCAATCTGACGCTCGAGACGGTAAACCACGTTCGCCAGCTCTTTACCCAGAGTGGTCGGGGAGGCTGGTTGGCCGTGAGTGCGCGACAGCATCGGCACGTCAGCGAAACGGATGGCCAGTTCGCGGATGGCTTCGGCGGTCTGGCGCATCAGCGGCAGCATCACGTCGTCACGGCCTTCGCGCAGCATCAGGGCGTGGGACAGGTTGTTGATGTCTTCGCTGGTGCAGGCAAAGTGGATGAACTCGCTGACATTGGCCAGCTCCGGCAGCTTGGCCGCCTGCTCTTTGAGCAGGTATTCGATCGCTTTGACGTCGTGGTTGGTGGTGCGCTCGATCTCTTTGACGCGCTCGGCGTGCTCCAGCGAGAAGTTTTCAGCCAGTTCATTGAGAACGGCGTTGGCCTCGGCGGAGAAGGCTGGCACTTCTGGGATACCAGCGTGGGCGGCCAGGCGCTGGAGCCAGCGCACTTCAACCAGAACACGGGCACGGATCAAACCGTACTCGCTGAAAATCGGGCGCAGGGCCTGGGTTTTGCCGGCGTAGCGGCCGTCAACAGGGGAAACCGCAGTGAGCGAAGAAAGCTGCATGGGGTGTTCTCGGACAGTCGGGCAACGAAATGGGGCGCGTATCATACATGAAAAAATCCGCCGGTCCGTTGCCAACTGACCGGCGTATTACGCGTTACAGACTACAAAGTGTTTATTGCGTAGCGTTTACTCGCTGCGCATCAATGGATACAGCTCTTTGAGCAGCTTGCGCCGGCTGATCACCAACTGCCAGCGATGGCCGCCGAGCTGTCGCCACAGGCGTGCCGAACGGATTCCGGCGAGCAGCAGGGCGCGAATCTTCGAGGCGTTGCTCGGCTGTTGAAGGTTGCGCATGTCGCCGTGCACCTGAATCCGTTGGCGCAAGGTACTCAGGGTGTCCTGATACAGCGCGCCGCAAGCGGCAATCACGTTTTCATGGGCAGGGCCGAAGTGTTCGACCTGCGACTGAATCTGCGGCAGACGCTTGCCGATCACATCGAGCATGTCGCCGCGTTTCGCCAGTTGGCGTTCCAGACCGAGCATCGACAGCGCATAACGCAATGGCTCGCGCTGCAAAGTGCTCGGGTCGCGTTCGAGGGCGCCGATCAGCGCGCGGTAGCCTTCGCGCAGATTGAGGTCATCGCCGCCGTACACGTCCAGCGTGTCTTTCGGGTCGCGCACCAACAGGCTGCCGAGCATGCACGTCAGGCCGGCTTCGCTGGTCTGGCCGCTTTTGGCGATCCGGTCGACCAGCACGGCGGCGAGAAACACGCCGCCCAGCGCCGTCAGTTGCTCCTGAGTCGGGCTCATGCCTGGCCGCTCCACGGCTCGGCCACTTCGATCACGCCGCCGCCGAGGCAGATTTCACCGTCATAGAACACCACGGACTGGCCCGGCGTCACCGCGCGTTGCGGCTCGTCGAACACGGCGCGGTAGCCAATGGCGGTTTTTTCCAGGGTGCAGGCCTGGTCGCTCTGGCGATAACGTACTTTGGCGGTCAGGCGCAGCGGCTGGCTCAGGTCGATCGGGTTGACCCAATAGATTTCCGAAGCGAGCAGGGCGCCGGAGAACAGCCACGGATGGTTGTTGCCTTGGCCGACGATCAACTCGTTGGTGTCGAGATCCTTGCGCAGCACGTACCACGGCTCGTCGCCGGCGTCTTTCAAGCCGCCGATGCCGAGGCCCTGACGCTGACCGATGGTGTGGTACATCAAGCCGTGGTGACGGCCGATGACTTCGTCTTCGGTGGTTTTGATCTCGCCCGGTTGCGCCGGCAGGTATTGCTTGAGGAAGTCGCTGAAACGACGTTCGCCGATGAAGCAGATCCCGGTGGAATCCTTCTTCTTGGCGGTCGCCAGCTCGTATTTCTCGGCAATTGCACGGACTTCCGGCTTTTCCAGTTCGCCGACCGGGAACAGGGTCTTGGCGATCTGTTCGCCGCCAACGGCGTGCAGGAAGTAGCTTTGATCCTTGTTCGGATCGAGGCCTTTGAGCAGTTCGGTGCGGCCATCGATGTCGCGGCGGCGCACGTAGTGGCCGGTGGCGATCAGGTCGGCGCCGAGCATCATGGCGTAGTCGAGGAACGCCTTGAACTTGATCTCGCGGTTGCAGAGGATGTCCGGGTTCGGTGTACGACCGGCCTTATATTCGGCGAGGAAGTGCTCGAACACGTTGTCCCAGTACTCGGCGGCGAAGTTGGCGGTGTGCAGCTTGATGCCAATCTTGTCGCAGACAGCCTGAGCATCCGCCAGGTCGTCCATGGCGGTGCAGTATTCCGTTCCGTCGTCTTCTTCCCAGTTCTTCATGAACAGGCCTTCCACTTCATAGCCCTGCTCGATCAGCAGGAGAGCGGAAACGGAAGAGTCCACGCCGCCGGACATGCCGACAATGACGCGCTTCTTGGATGTGTCAGAAGGGGCTGGATCACGCATAGGGATTCAATGAGTGTCTTGAAAAAGGACGCGATTCTAGCAGGCTCGCGGCCTCAAGGCTAAAGAGAAGGGCGGATCAGTTCGAGGCTGAAGTGATGCCCGGCCAGATAATCGTCGATGCAACGGATGATCAGCTCACTGCGCCAGTTGTCGCGCTGGGCGATTAATTCGTCGCGGGTCAGCCACTTGGCGCCGACGATGCCGTCGTCCAATTGGTAATCCGGGTGGTGTTTAACGGCTTTGGCGCTGAAACATACGCGCTGGTAGGTCACGCCGTTGCTCGGGGCGGTGTACAGATAAATACCGATGACGCCGGTGGGTTCGACGTCCCAGCCGGTTTCTTCAAGGGTTTCGCGGATGGCGGCGTCGATCAGGGTTTCGTCCGGATCGAGATGACCGGCGGGCTGGTTGAGCACATTGCGCCCGGCTTTGTGTTCTTCAACCATCAGGAAGCGACCGTTGTCCTCGACGATGGTGGCGACGGTGATGTGGGGGAGCCATTCCATGAGTCTTCCTCAAATATTGAATTGAAACCCAATCCCCTGTGGGAGCGGGCTTGCTCGCGAAAGCGGTGGGTCAGTCAATGAAGAGGTTGAATGATAAACCGCATTCGCGAGCAAGCCCGCTCCCACACAGGGTTTGTGGTGATCATAAAACCCGGAAACACAAACCCCGGCACCAGGCCGGGGTTTGTGATGTTCCCTTTACAACCTTAAACCAGCGCAGCAATCGCCGCGTTGAGGGTTGCGCTTGGGCGCATGGCCTTGCTGATCAGCTCGGCATTGGCGTGGTAGTAACCGCCGATGTCGACTGGCTTGCCCTGAACGGCGTTGAGTTCGGCAACGATGGTTGCTTCGTTCTCGGTCAGAGTCTTGGCCAGAGTCGCGAACTGCGCTTGCAGTGCCGCATCTTCAGTCTGGGCGGCCAGGGCCTGAGCCCAGTACATCGCCAGGTAGAAGTGGCTGCCGCGGTTGTCGATGTTGCCGACTTTGCGCGATGGCGACTTGTTGTTGTCGAGGAATTGGCCAGTGGCCTGATCCAGGGTTTTCGACAGCACCAGCGCTTTCGGGTTGTTGTAGTTCACGCCCAGATGCTCAAGGGACGCTGCCAGTGCGAGGAACTCGCCCAGCGAATCCCAGCGCAGGAAGTTCTCTTCAACCAATTGCTGCACGTGCTTCGGAGCCGAACCGCCGGCGCCGGTTTCGAACAGACCACCGCCGTTCATCAGCGGCACGATCGACAGCATCTTGGCGCTGGTGCCCAGTTCCATGATCGGGAACAGGTCAGTCAGGTAGTCGCGCAGTACGTTGCCGGTCACCGAAATGGTGTCCTTGCCTTCGCGGGTGCGCTGCAGGGTGAACTTCATCGCGTCGACTGGCGCCATGATCTGGATGTCCAGACCGGCCGTGTCGTGATCCTTCAGGTAAGCCTGAACTTTCTCGATCACTACGCCGTCGTGAGCGCGCATTGGGTCGAGCCAGAAAATCGCTGGCGTGCTGCTGGCGCGAGCACGGTTGACGGCCAGTTTGACCCAGTCCTGGATCGGCGCGTCTTTGGTCTGGCACATGCGGAAGATGTCGCCGGCTTCAACAGCCTGTTCCATCAGCAGGGTGCCTTTGCTGTCGGTCACGCGAACCACGCCGTCAGCCTTGATCTGGAAGGTCTTGTCGTGCGAGCCGTACTCTTCGGCTTTCTTCGCCATCAGACCCACGTTTGGCACGCTGCCCATGGTGGTCGGGTCGAAAGCGCCATTGGCTTTGCAATCTTCGATCACGGCCTGGTAGATGGTTGCGTAGCAACGATCCGGAATCACAGCCTTGGTGTCGTGCAGTTGACCGTCAGTGCCCCACATTTTGCCGGAGTCACGGATCATCGCTGGCATCGAGGCGTCGACGATAACGTCGCTCGGCACGTGCAGGTTGGTGATGCCTTTGTCGGAGTTGACCATCGCCAGCGACGGACGAGCGGCGTAGACCGCGGCCATGTCAGCTTCGATCTGTGCTTGCTGCTCAGCCGGCAAGGCTTTGATGCGAGCGTATAGATCGCCGATGCCGTTGTTCAGGTTGAAGCCGATCTCGGCCAGCACGGCTGCGTGCTTGGTCAGCGCGTCTTTATAGAACTCGGCAACGATCTGACCGAACATGATCGGGTCGGAGACCTTCATCATGGTCGCTTTCAGGTGAACCGAAAGCAGCACGCCTTGGGCCTTGGCGCTTTCGATTTCAGCAGCGATGAACGCGCGCAGGGCGTTTTTGCTCATCACGGCGCAGTCGAGGATCTCGCCAGCCTGAACGGTGGTTTTTTCTTTCAGAACGGTCGCGGTGCCGTCTTTGGCGATCAGCTCGATCTTCACGGCGTCAGCGGCGTCGATCAGGGCAGCTTTTTCGCTGCCGTAGAAATCGCCGGTGCTCATGTGAGCGACGTGGGACTTGGAGTCTTTGGCCCAGGCGCCCATTTTGTGCGGGTGCTTGCGCGCATAGTTCTTCACCGACAGCGGAGCGCGACGGTCGGAGTTGCCTTCACGCAGAACCGGGTTCACGGCGCTGCCCTTGACCTTGTCGTAACGCGCCTTGGCGTCTTTGTCGGCGTCGCTGGTCACGGTTTCCGGGTAGTCCGGCAGGTTGTAACCCTGCGCTTGCAGCTCTTTGATCGCGGCTTGCAGCTGAGGCACCGAAGCGCTGATGTTCGGCAGCTTGATGATGTTGGCTTCAGGCGTAACGGCCAGGTCGCCCAGTTCGGCGAGGTGGTCGGCTACGGCTTTGTCACCCAGTTGCTCGGGGAAGCTGGCCAGAATACGTGCTGCAAGAGAGATATCGCGGGTTTCCACGGCGATATCGGCCGAAGCGGTGTAGGCCTCGATGATCGGCAGCAGGGAATAGGTGGCGAGGGCTGGGGCTTCGTCGGTGAAGGTATAGATGATCTTCGAGCGGGTGGGCATATTCGGATTAACTCTCTCTTCTTTGCTAAAGCGTGCGCAGAAACTCGAGGGGCGCCGGGTAAGCGCGTTCGTTCAAAGTCATCCATGAACCGAATGTCGAGATTCTTCGCGGTGATGTTGGGTGCATCAGTAGAGCGTCAAGCAGTCAGGCTGCGGTAACAACCCGACCAATCAGGCGGAAAGTCTCGTTCTAGAGAGGCCAGCCGTCGTGACCCTGTGGTCAGCGGCGGGCATTATACATAGGTAGCTGGCAATCTGCCGATGGTTCATATGCAACCAATCTCGTCCATTGGTCTAAAGGTCGCAGGGCAGGGGGGCGCGTAGAGTCGTTGCGAATGCTTGAGTTTGGCGCTTTTCCCTTTGCTTTCAGGGTTGTACGAAACGAGTTGTGCGATTGCCGGGAACAGAGGGTTTGCGTGTTGATTTAACTGGGTTACGCTCGAACCAAGCCAGATGTTCAATCCAAACAATGGAGTTCAGCATGGGTTACAAGAAGATTCAGGTTCCAGCCGTCGGCGACAAAATCACCGTCAATGCAGACCATTCTCTCAATGTTCCTGATAACCCGATCATCCCCTTCATCGAAGGTGACGGCATTGGTGTCGACATCAGCCCGGTGATGATCAAGGTTGTCGATGCTGCAGTTCAAAAGGCATACGGCGGTAAACGCAAGATTTCCTGGATGGAAGTCTTCGCCGGGGAAAAAGCCACTCAGGTTTACGATCAGGACACCTGGCTGCCTCAGGAAACCCTGGACGCAGTCAAGGATTACGTGGTTTCCATCAAAGGCCCGCTGACCACGCCGGTCGGTGGCGGCATCCGTTCGCTGAACGTGGCCCTGCGTCAGCAGCTCGACCTGTACGTCTGCCTGCGCCCGGTGCGCTGGTTTGAAGGCGTGCCAAGCCCGGTGAAAAAGCCTGGCGACGTCGACATGACGATCTTCCGCGAGAACTCCGAAGACATCTATGCGGGCATTGAGTGGAAGGCCGGTTCGCCGGAAGCCACCAAGGTCATCAAATTCCTTAAAGAAGAAATGGGCGTCACCAAGATCCGTTTCGACGAAAACTGCGGCATCGGCGTCAAGCCGGTTTCGCTGGAAGGCACCAAGCGTCTGGCGCGCAAGGCTCTGCAATATGTGGTCGATAACGACCGCGATTCGCTGACCATCGTGCACAAAGGCAACATCATGAAGTTCACCGAAGGTGCCTTCAAAGAGTGGGCCTACGAAGTGGCCGCTGAAGAATTCGGCGCGACCCTGCTCGACGGCGGCCCGTGGATGCAGTTCAAAAACCCGAAAACCGGCAAGAACGTTGTGGTCAAAGACGCCATCGCCGACGCCATGCTCCAGCAGATCCTGCTGCGCCCGGCCGAATACGATGTGATCGCGACCCTCAACCTTAACGGTGACTACCTTTCCGATGCCCTGGCGGCAGAAGTGGGCGGTATCGGCATCGCGCCGGGCGCCAACCTGTCCGACACCGTGGCAATGTTCGAAGCCACCCACGGCACTGCACCGAAGTACGCCGGCAAGGATCAGGTCAACCCGGGTTCGTTGATTCTTTCGGCAGAAATGATGCTGCGCCACATGGGCTGGACGGAAGCGGCGGATCTGATCATCAAGGGCACCAACGGCGCTATCTCGGCCAAAACCGTGACTTATGACTTCGAACGTCTGATGGACGGGGCCAAACTGGTGTCGTCTTCGGGCTTCGGTGATGCGCTGATCTCGCACATGTAAAACGCAGGTACACAAAAACCGCCTGACTCGATGAATTGAGTCAGGCGGTTTTTTTTATGGCTGAATGTTTGCGGCGTCAGCTGGTCGCTGTTTGTTCCTCGGCGGCGACCGTGCTCGACACCGGCGAGACTTCGGCCGAAGTAATCTTCACTGCGTGTAGGCCTTTGGGGCCTTGCACGATATCGAATCTCACCGCTTGACCTGCTTTAAGGGTTTTGTACCCGTCCATTTCAATGGCCGAATAATGGGCAAAGAAGTCGATGTCTTTGCCATCCTCATCGCGGCCCTCATGGGTGTCGGTGTTGATGAAACCGAATCCCTTGGCATTGTTGAACCATTTCACCTTGCCGACTGCCATGCTCAAATCCCTCTGCAACAGATTCCATCGCTGGAGTATCATCCAATTCATCCGCAATCTAATCCGTTAAAAGGATTGACTCCGCGGATCTTTTTTACCCACTGTGGGCTCTATTGGTTGTAACACCGTTTTCCCGATAGTCAAGGTGACCGGGCAGTCGGAGTTGAAAACGTGTACAACCGCCCCCACCACTGTATTTGCACAACTGACGAACCTTTCTTTCCATGCATGCAATCAGCCAGATTCGACTAACATTCAATCAGGATCGCCCGACTTTCCAAAAGGATCACCCGGAGGAACACGACGACGGTTCGGCGGGCGTTGCTGTTCAGGAAGCAAAGCCTGCATTACAGGCGCCGCCGATGTACAAGGTGGTTTTGTTCAACGATGACTACACACCGATGGATTTCGTCGTCGAAGTGCTCGAGGTGTTTTTTAACCTGAATCGCGAGCTGGCGACCAAGGTCATGCTGGCCGTTCATACAGAAGGACGGGCAGTATGTGGAGTGTTTACCCGCGACATCGCCGAGACAAAGGCCATGCAGGTCAACCAGTACGCCAGGGAAAGCCAGCATCCGCTACTCTGTGAAATCGAGAAGGACGGTTAATCGCCGACCACTTGGGTATGAGGTGAAGCTATGTTAAACCGCGAGCTCGAAGTCACCCTCAATTTAGCCTTCAAGGAGGCTCGTTCGAAGCGTCATGAATTCATGACCGTCGAACATCTCCTGCTGGCCCTATTGGATAATGAGGCTGCCGCCACCGTTTTGCGTGCCTGCGGCGCAAACCTCGACAAACTCAAGCATGACCTGCAGGAGTTCATCGACTCCACCACGCCTCTGATCCCCGTTCATGACGAAGATCGCGAAACCCAGCCAACCCTGGGCTTCCAGCGTGTACTGCAGCGTGCTGTTTTTCACGTACAGAGCTCGGGCAAACGCGAAGTAACCGGCGCTAACGTGCTGGTTGCCATCTTCAGTGAGCAAGAGAGTCAGGCGGTGTTCCTGCTGAAACAGCAGAGCGTTGCGCGCATCGATGTCGTCAACTACATCGCCCATGGCATTTCCAAAGTGCCGGGGCATGGCGATCACTCTGAAGGTGAACAAGATATGCAGGACGACGAGGGCGGTGAGTCTTCTTCTTCAGGCAATCCTCTGGATGCTTATGCCAGTAACCTCAACGAACTTGCGCGCCAGGGTCGTATCGATCCGCTGGTCGGCCGTGAGTCGGAAGTCGAGCGTGTCGCGCAGATTCTCGCGCGTCGGCGCAAAAACAATCCGCTGCTGGTCGGTGAAGCAGGCGTGGGTAAAACCGCGATTGCCGAAGGCCTGGCCAAGCGTATTGTCGACAACCAGGTGCCGGATCTGTTGGCGGGTAGCGTCGTTTATTCGCTTGATCTCGGTGCTCTGCTCGCGGGCACCAAGTATCGCGGTGATTTCGAGAAGCGTTTCAAAGCGCTGCTCAATGAACTGAAAAAACGTCCGCAAGCCATTCTGTTTATCGACGAGATCCACACCATTATTGGTGCGGGCGCTGCGTCGGGCGGGGTTATGGACGCTTCGAACCTGCTCAAACCGCTGTTGTCGTCTGGCGACATTCGCTGCATCGGTTCGACCACGTTCCAGGAATTCCGCGGCATCTTCGAGAAGGATCGTGCCTTGGCGCGTCGCTTCCAGAAGGTTGATGTCGTCGAGCCGTCGGTGGAAGACACCATCGGTATCCTGCGCGGCCTGAAAGGGCGTTTCGAGCAGCACCACAACATCGAATACAGCGACGAAGCACTGCGTGCCGCTGCTGAACTGGCGTCGCGTTACATCAATGATCGGCACATGCCGGACAAAGCCATTGATGTGATCGACGAGGCGGGCGCCTATCAGCGCCTGCAACCGGTCGAGAAGCGCGCCAAGCGCATCGAAGTGCCGCACGTCGAAGACATCGTGGCGAAGATCGCGCGGATCCCGCCGAAGCACGTCACCAGTTCCGATAAGGAACTGCTGCGTAACCTGGAGCGTGACCTGAAGCTGACGGTGTTTGGTCAGGACGCGGCGATCGATTCGCTGTCGACTGCGATCAAACTGTCCCGTGCCGGCCTCAAGTCGCCTGACAAGCCAGTCGGTTCGTTCCTGTTCGCCGGCCCTACCGGTGTCGGTAAAACCGAGGCCGCGCGGCAATTGGCCAAGGCGTTGGGCATTGAACTGGTTCGTTTCGACATGTCCGAGTACATGGAGCGCCACACCGTATCGCGTCTGATCGGTGCGCCTCCAGGCTATGTCGGTTTCGACCAGGGCGGTCTGTTGACCGAAGCGATCACCAAGCAGCCGCATTGCGTATTGCTGCTCGACGAAATCGAGAAGGCGCATCCGGAAGTCTTCAACCTGCTGCTGCAGGTGATGGATCACGGCACGCTGACCGATAACAACGGGCGCAAGGCGGACTTCCGCAACGTGATTGTGATCATGACCACTAACGCCGGTGCTGAAACGGCGGCGCGGGCTTCGATCGGTTTCACCCATCAGGATCACTCGTCTGATGCGATGGAAGTGATCAAGAAGAGCTTCACGCCGGAGTTCCGTAACCGTCTGGACACCATTATTCAGTTTGGTCGCCTCAGTCATGAGGTTATCAAAAGTGTGGTGGACAAGTTCCTTACCGAGCTTCAGGCGCAACTGGAAGACAAGCGTGTGTTGCTGGAAGTGACTGACGCGGCGCGTAGCTGGATTGCGGCGGGTGGTTATGATGCGGCGATGGGTGCGCGTCCGATGGCTCGTCTGATTCAGGACAAGATCAAGCGTCCGCTGGCGGAGGAGATCTTGTTTGGTGAGTTGGCTGAGCATGGTGGGGTTGTTCATATCGATATCAAGGATGGTGAGTTGACCTTTGATTTCGAGACCACTGCTGAGATGGCTTGATCGTTGTTGTTACGCTGAGGGCGCCTTCGGGCGCCCTTTTTGTTGTCTGGTGTTTTTGGGTGAATATCCGTTGTTGTGGTGATGGCTGGTTAGGGTTCCGCCCTTACGGCGGGTCACTTTTGGCAAACGCCCCAAAAGTAACCAAAAGGTCTGTGCCCTGACGTTCGGCCCGCTCGCTGGGGCTCGGGGTTCCTTCGCTGCGGGATCGATCCGGGGGGCAGCGCCTACGGTTTGCTTCGCTGCACCTCCTCTCGCTGTGTTTGGCTGCGCCAAACGGTCGCTACGCTCCCACCCCCGGATCAATCCCTCCACTCAGCCTGCCGACGGGCTCTAAGATCAAAAGCAGGCGAGCTGACACTCGGCCTATTGAGTGGTGAAGAGCGGGGCGCGCACGGCTTTTTGATTTGCGTTGGATTCGCCCCTCACCCCAGCCCTCTCCCGAGGGAGAGGGAGCCGATTGGTGGGTTTTTCAGAATGTGTGTTCGACTCGGTATTTCAAGTCGGCGTATTTCGCCCAAACAGCCCGATCAGTCCCCTCTCCCTCCGGGAGAGGGCTAGGGTGAGGGGCTCTTGATCTTGATCTGGCTTTTGACGTGGCTTTTGATCTCAAGCCCCTTCGGCAGGCCGAGCGTAGGTGTCCATCAGGGGTAGGCGCGTAGCGCCATGCGGCGTAGCCGCATACATCGAGAGGAGGTGCAGCGAAGCAAACCGTAGGCGATGCCCCCTGATGGGCACCGTAGCGAGGGAACGCTGAGCCTAAGCGAAGTGCCGTACGCCGGGGCTAAGCCTTTTGGGTTACCTTTTCGGCGTCTGGAAAAGGTGACTCGCTGTAAGAGCGAAACCGCCAGCGGCATCACCCGCAGCAACGGATATGCCCCCAAAACCCCAAAAAACGCACAAACAAAAACGCCCGGCATAAACCGGGCGTCTTGTATTGACCTGATTAACGAGCGCGGTAAGTAATGCGCCCTTTGCTCAAGTCATAGGGCGTCAGCTCGACGCGCACTTTGTCACCGGTAAGAATACGAATGTAGTTCTTGCGCATCTTGCCGGAAATATGCGCGGTTACGACGTGCCCATTTTCCAACTCCACACGAAACATGGTGTTGGGCAGGGTGTCGACGACAGTGCCTTCCATTTCGAAGCTGTCTTCTTTCGACATGCAGTAAAGCCCTCGGTATCCAATGAATGGCCCGGTGCAACTGCGCCAGGCAAAAGCGGCGTGCATTGTGCCCGAAAAATGGGGTTTACGCCAAGGGGTTTAGGGCTTTGGTTTAGTTGAGGATGACCCAACGCTGATTAATCAGCAGTTCGATGGGGCGATATTGGGTTTTGTAGTTCATCTTTTTGCAGTTCTTGATCCAGTAACCAAGGTAAACCGCCTCCAGCCCCAGGCGCTGGCTCTCGCTGATCTGCCAGAGGATGCCGAAGCGGCCAAGGCTACGGCGCTCTTCCGCCGGTTCGTAAAAGGTGTACACCGCCGACAAGCCATTAGGCAGCAAATCGGTCACCGCGACGGCGAGCAACCGTCCGTCGAGACGAAACTCATAAAAACGCGAGAAGGGCAGATCACGCACCAGAAACGTCGAGAATTGATCACGGCTCGGCGGGTACATGTCGCCGTCAGCGTGGCGTTGTTCGATGTAGCGCTGGTACAGATCGAAATATTCTTCGCTGAATTGCGGTTTGACCGGGCGCACCTGCAAATCGGCGTTGCGCTTGAAAATGCGTTTCTGCTGACGATTGGGGGTGAACTGTGCGACGGGGATGCGCGCAGGCACGCACGCATTGCAGTTCTGGCAATGCGGACGGTACAGATGATCGCCGCTGCGACGAAAGCCCATTTCCGACAGGTCTGCGTAGACATGCACATCCATGGGCTGGCTCGGGTCGAGAAACAGGGTGGTAGCCTGCTCCTCAGGCAGATAACTGCAAGAGTGAGGTTGAGTGGCATAGAACTTCAGACGCGCCAACTCGGTCATGATCAACCCTCGGGATAAGCTGGTGAATTAAGTGTAAGCCACGCGCGCAAAAGTCGCTCAGCAAACCCAAGTGGCGCGACTGGGTTGATCCAGATGTCGGGCCAGATAGTCAGCAAATTCCTGACGGGGAATCGAGCGGGCGCCAAGGCTGTGCAGATGATCGGTCGGCATCTGGCAGTCAATCAGCACGAAACCCGAATCTTGCAGATGGCGCACCAGCGTGGCGAAACCGTACTTGGAGGCGTTGTCGGCGCGGCTGAACATCGACTCGCCAAAGAACAGTTGACCCATCGCCAACCCATACAGGCCGCCGACCAGTTCGCCCTGATCCCAAACCTCCACCGAATGCGCGAAGCCGCGTCGATGCAATTCAACGTAGGCGTCCTGCATCGCTTCGGTGATCCACGTGCCATCGGCGTAATCGCGGGGTGCGGCGCAGGCGCGAATGACCGCGTCGAAGTGTTTATCGAAGGTGACTTGGTAGCGTTCCTTGCGCAGGAGTTTGCCGAGGCTGCGCGAGACGTGCAGTTCGTCGGGAAACATCACCGTGCGCGGATCCGGCGACCACCAGAGAATCGGCTGGCCTTCGGAAAACCATGGAAAGCAGCCGTGACGATACGCCTGAATCAAACGATCGGCGGACAGATCACCACCGGCGGCGAGCAGTCCGTTGGGTTCGCGCATGGCCTTTTCCAATGGCGGAAAAGTCAGGGAGTTGCGTTGTAACCAAGTCAGCATGGCATCCAGGCTTGCAGAAGGGGAGGGCGGGGC